>JBKPFD010000307.1:0-9606 GCA_046729155.1 Actinomycetota bacterium | reverse complement strand
CAGGTCTGGGATCACCGGCGAGCCGTGGAGCCAGCCGCCGCTCGGAGTCGCCGAGACGAGGTTGCCCTGCCGGTCGGCGACGTCGACGTGGCACGTGTCCCCTCGTGTCGGCTCCCCGGTACCCGCGGGCTCCGGCTCGAGTGGCGTGCCGACGACCGGCGGCAGTCTCGGCTCGCGCCCGCCCGGGCTCCCCGGCCGGAGCTCTCCCGAAGCCGACTCGCTCAACAGCACGCGGCGCTCGTCCGCGTACCGCGGGCTGAGCAGCTCTTCGAGCGGCACGTCGACGAAGGACGGATCGCCGTACCAGGCCTCGCGGTCGGCGAAGGCGAGCTTGGCGCACTCGACGACGATGTGGACGAATTCGGGGCGCTCTGGATCTAGCTCCTCGAGGCCGCTGCCCTCGACGAGCGCGAGCTGCTGGAGGAGCACGGGCCCCTGGCTCCACGGCCCGCACTTGCAGACCGTGTAGTCCCGGTACTCGCGCGAGACCGGACGTTCGAGCGTCGCTTCCCAGCGGGCAAGATCCTCACCGGTCAGCAGGCCGCCGCCCGCCGCTGAGAAACGGTCGATCTCTTCGGCGACGAAGCCGCGATACCAGGCCGCGCGAGCCGCCTCGATCTGCGCCTCGCGGTCCCCGGTCGCACTTTCCGCGGCCTCGAGCACGCGGCGGTAGCTTCCGGCAAGCGTCGAATTGCGGAAGAGGGCGCCGGCCGGCGGGACGGGCAGGTAGAGGTCGGCCGATGTCGGCCACTCCTCCCGGAAGCGCCGCTCCATTCTGGCGATAGTCGCGCTGAGCCTGGGCGCGACCGGGAAACCGTCCTCGGCGTAGCCGATCGCGGGCTCCAGGGCCTCGCGGAGCCGAATCGTCCCGAAGTCCCTCAGCAGGAGCATCCAGGCGTCGAAGGCGCCCGGGACGCATGCTGCGAGCAGCCCGGTGCCCGGGACGTGCTCGAGCCCGAGCTCGCGGAACCGGTCGATGGTCGCGGCCGCCGGAGCGACGCCCTGGCCGCAGATGACCTGCACGCCCCCACCGCTCGCGCTCGAGAGCAGGATCGGCACCTCGCCGCCTGGACCGTTGAGGTGCGGCTCCACGACCTGGAGCACGAAGCCCGCCGTCACCGCGGCGTCGAAGGCGTTGCCCCCGCGCTCGAGGGTAGCCATCCCCGCCGCGGAAGCGACCCAGTGCGTCGACGCGACCATCCCGAACGTCCCGCGAAGCTCAGGCCGCGTCGTGAAGGCGGAGTCGGGCCGCCTAGCCGACGCCATCGATGAGCTTCGGCGTCTCGCGGCCCGGCCCGACGAGGTGGCACGCGACCAAGTGGCCACGGCCGTTTGCATCGCGGAGCTGCGGCTCCTCGTCGTGCGAGCGCGGAGCGGACTCAGGTTCGAGCGGGCACCGCGTTCGGAACCGGCAGCCCGACGGCGGGCTCATCGGGCTCGGGACGTCTCCCTCGAGCACGATGCGCGTCCGCGACCTTTGCACCTCGGGATCCGGGACGACCGCCGCGCTCAGGAGCGCCTGCGTGTACGGATGCTTCGGCTGCCCGAACAGCTCGGCTCGGGGCGCGAGCTCGACGATCTTGCCGAGGTACATGACGGCGACGCGGTCGCAGAGGAACTCGACGGTCGAGAGGTCGTGCGTGATGAACAGGCACGAGAAGCCCATGTCGGCCTGGAGGTCGCCGATGAGATTGAGGATCGCCGCCTGCACGGACACGTCGAGCGCGGACACGGGCTCGTCCGCGATCAGCAAGCTCGGGCTCAGCACGAGGGCGCGGGCGAGCCCGACGCGCTGGCGCTGGCCCCCGGAGAGCTCGTGCGGGTAGCGATCACGAAGCTCGGTCCGGAGGCCGACGCGGTCGAAGATCTGGTCGACGCGGCTGTTCCGCTCGCGCCCGCGGGCGATCCTGTGCAGGCGAAGCGGCTCGGCGACGATCTCGCCCGCGGTCATACGCGGGTTGAGTGACGAGTACGGGTCCTGGAAGACCATGTGCATCTCCCGCCGTAGCGGCCGTAGCGGGCGCCGCGCCAGTGACGTGATGTCCCTGCCCTTCAGCCTGATCACCCCGTCCGTAGGGTCGAGGAGGCGCATGATGCAGTTGGCCACGGTCGACTTTCCGCTCCCCGACTCGCCCACGAGGCCGAGCAGCTCGCCTTCGCCGATGCTGAACGAGACGCCGTCGACGGCGTAGACGAGGCCAGAGCCGCCTCGCAGCTGGCTTCCGGCCGCGAAGTGCTTGGTTAGGCCGACGACCTCGAGCACGGGCTCGCTCATCGCGGCCGCCCGTCTCCGGGGTGGAAGCACGCGACGAAGTGGCCGCGACGCACCTCGCGCAGCTCCGGCACCTCCGACCAGGTCAACTCGTCCGCCCGGGGGCAGCGCGGAGCGAAAGCGCAGTGCCCGGGCAGCTCGGCGACCGTAGGGACCCGTCCCGGAATCTCTTGGAGCCGCTGGCGCCGGCCCGTGCCGTCGCCGCCCTCCTCACCCAGACGTGGGATCGCGCCGAGCAGCCCGATCGTGTACGGGTGCTGAGGATGCGCGAAGAGGTCGTGCACCGGCGCCTCCTCCGCAAACCGGCCGGCGTACATGACGACGACGCGGTCGGCGAGGTCGGCGACGACGCCGAGGTTGTGCGTGATGAGGATCACCGCCGTGCCCAGGCGCGAGCGCAGCTCACGGATCAGGTCGAGGATCGCGGCCTGGATCGTGACGTCGAGCGCGGTCGTGGGCTCGTCGGCGATCAGCACTTTGGGATCGCACGCGACCGCCATCGCGATCATCACCCGCTGGCGCATCCCGCCCGAGAGCTGGTGCGGATACTCGGACAATCGCCGCTCCGCGGCGGGGATGCGGACGAGGTCGAGCAACTCGAGCGCCCTCGCCCGAGCCGCGCGCCTCGAGAGCCCGAGGTGCTTGCGCAGCACCTCGCCGATCTGGCGTCCGACAGTGAAGACGGGATTGAGCGACGTCATCGGCTCCTGGAACACGAACGAGATCTCTCTGCCGCGAATCCGCCGGAGCCGGTCCTCGGACACGTGCAGCAGGTCCTCCCCGTCGAAGCGAACGTCGCCCGAGATCTCGGCAGACGCCGGCAGCAGCCGCAAGAGGGAGAGCGCCGTGACGCTCTTCCCGCAGCCGGACTCTCCGACCAGCCCTAGCACCTCGCCCGCGTCGAGCGTGAACCCCATGCGGTCGACCGCGTGCACGGGCCCGCGGTCGGTGCGGAAGCGGACGGAGAGGCCCGAGACCTCGAGAAGCGCCACCGGTCAGGACACCGTCCTCGGGTCGAGCACGTCGCGGAGCCCGTCGCCGAGGAGGTTGAACGCGAGCGTGGCGAGGAAGATCGCGAGCCCCGGGAAGATCGTGAGCATCGGCTCGTCGGTGAGGTAGGTCTGCGCCGACGAGATCATCACGCCCCACGAGGGGGTGGGCGGCTGGACCCCGAGGCCGAGGAAGGAGAGGACGGACTCGCCGATGATCGCCGCGGGGATCGTGAGCGTCGCCTGCACGATCAGCGTGCTCGACATGTTCGGGAAGATGTGGCGGGCGATGATCACGGGGTCGCTCGCGCCGTTCGCGACCGCGGCCCGGACGTAGTCCTCCTCGCGCAGTGCCAGCGCCTCGCCGCGTGCGATTCGGACGAGCCCCGGAATCGAGGCGATGCCGAGTGCGAGGGTCGCGTTCGTCAGCGACGGGCCGAGGATCGCGGCCAGGCCGACGGCGAGGATGAGGAACGGGAACGCGAGCAGCACGTCCGTCAGCCGCATGATCACGGGGTCCGACCAGCCGCGGAAGTAGCCGGAGACGAGCCCGAGCGGGACGGCGACCGCCATCGCGAGCACCGTCGCCAGGACCCCTGCTTGCATCGACGCCCGAGCTCCGTAGACGATGCGCGAGAAGACGTCACGCCCGAGCTCGTCCGTTCCGAGCCAGTGCTCGCTCGACGGAGGCGCGAAGAGCGAGTCGAAGTCGGTGGCATTCGGATCGTAGGGCGCGATCAGCGGGGCAAACACGGCCATGAGCACGAAGACCAGTACGACGCCGAGGCTCATGACCGCGGATGGCCGGCGGAGGAAGCGCCGGAGCAGGATTCTGCGGCGCGGCACGCGCGGAGCGAGCGCCAGATCGGCTGCGCCCACGCCGGGCTGAACCGTCGTCAAGCGCTCCTCCCGGCGATGCGGATGCGCGGGTTGATCAGCGAGTAGAGGAGGTCGACCGTCAGGTTGACGATCACGTACCCGAACGCCGCGACGAGCACGACGGCCTGGATCAGCGGGTAGTCACGCTCGAAGATCGCGTCGACAGTCAGCTTCCCGAAGCCGGGGATGACGAAGATCTGCTCGGTGACGACCGCGCCGGAGATCAGCGCCCCGAGCTGGAGACCGACCAGCGTGACGACGGTGATCAGGCTGTTGCGGAGGGCATGCACGCCGACGACGACGGGCTCACTCAGGCCCTTTGCGCGCGCCGTGCGCACGTAATCGGCTCCCAGCGACTCGAGCATCGACGACCGCATCTGCCGCATGACCACCGCTGCGAGCCCGGTGCCGAGCACGAACGCGGGCATGATCATCCGCTTCAGGTTCTCGATCGGGTCCTCGAGGAACGGGACGTACCCCGAGGCCGGCAGCCATTGCAGGTTCACGGCGAAGACGAGGATCAGGATCAGCCCGAGGAAGAAGTTCGGGATCGAGATCCCGACGAGTGCAACCGCTGTCGTCGTGTAGTCGGCGGTGAAGCCGCGCCGTACGGCCGCAAGAACCCCTGCGGTGATGCCGATCATGACGCCGATCAAGACGCTGAGGCCCGCGAGCTCGAGCGTGATCGGGAGCCGCTCCAGGATCATGGGCGTGATCTCGAGGCCGGTGCGGGTCGACTCGCCGAGATCGCCCTGCAGTGCGAGGCCGAGCCAGCGCACGTACTGGACTACGACGGGCTCGTCGAGACCGTACTTCTCGCGCGTCTGCTCGAGCGCGACCGGGTCACGCTCCTCGCCGGACAGGGCGAGGACCGGGTCGCCGGGCAGAGCCCGGACGCCCACGAAGACGAGGATGCTCGAGAGGAAGAGGACGATCAGCGCAGCGCCGACTCGGCGCAGGAAGAAGCCCGCCAACATCCGCTTCCTCTCGAACGACTTCCCTCGGCGTTACCCCCCTGCGACGAACCCGGCCGTCTTCAACCGAACGAGGCCGTCACCGAAGAGGACGATGTTGCGCACTGTGCGCACCTGGCCCGTGAAGTTCTGCGGGTGGTAGAGGTAGATGATGCTTCGCCGCTGGCGGATCGCCGCGGTCGCACGCGTGTAGAGCTGCTTGCGCTTCGCGAAGCTGGTCGTCTGCCTCGCCTGGTCGAGCAGCGAGTCGATCCGCGGGTCCGAGACGCCGCTGACGTTCTGCGACCCCTTCGTATGGTGGAACTGGTAGATGTTGCCGTCGGGATCGACGCGCCCCGACCAGCCGATGGCGAAGGCGTCGTACTGGCCGTTGTCTTGCCGGCGCAGGGCGGTGACGAACTCGGTCGGCCGGAGGACGATGTCGAAGCCGGCCTCGCGCGCAAGCGCCTGGATGACCTGGCCGATGCGAGCCGCCTCGTCGGACGTCCCGATCATCAGCTCGACCCGGACCGGCCTCGGCACGCCCGTCGAGGCGATAAGGCTCCTCGCGCGGGCAAGGTTCCGCGCCGGGCAGGTCACGCCGCGCGGCTGCCAGTCGGCCAGGACAGGCGAGAGCGGGCTGCAGCCCGGCACGGCCGTACCGCCGAGACCCACGCGGTTGATCGTCCGCCGGTCGAGCGACAGCTCGAGCGCCTGGCGCAGCGCCGGGTGGCGGGCGAGCGGCGTGTCGAGCTGGACGAACGGCCTGCCGAGACCGTTCTTGTTGGCGATGTTGATCGTGATGCCCTGGTAGCCGAGGCTGAGCGCTTTCCTCAGCAGGAGGCCGCGGTCGGCGCGGATTCCCCGAAGCTCGGTCGACGGCAGGCGCTCGGCGGCCTGCACGTCGCGTGAACGCAGGTTCTGAGCCCGCACGGTGCCCTCGGTCATGATCCGGAAGACGACGTTCGTGAGGTTGACGCGCGCCCGGTCGTAGTAGAAGCCGGACTTCCTGAGCTCGATCCGATCGCCGGCCGTGCGGCTAACGAACGAGAACGGCCCCACGCAGACCGGCTGCGTGCCGAACGCGTCACCGACCTTCTGAAGCTGGGTCGGCGACATGATCATCCCGGCCCGGTCTGCAAGCTGTGCGATCAGGGGCGCGAACGGCTCGGACAGCGTCAGGCGTACGGTGCGGGCATTCACGACCGTGACGGCCGTGACCTGCGAGAGCTCGCTCGCCCGGACCGAGCCGGTCAGCGTCCGGTGGCGATCGAGTGAGATCTTCACTGCCTGCGCGTTGAACGGCGTGCCGTCGTTGAAGCGGACGCCGGAGCGAAGGCGGATCGTCACGGTTCTGCCGTTCGACGAGAACTTCGGCGGACCCGACGCGAGCTGCGCGACGATCTGCAGCTTCCCGTTGATGTCGTAGAGCTTCTCGCACATGTTGGCGAACACGATCCGGCCGACGAACGTCCGCGCGAGCGTCGGATCCAGCCGGTCGGGATCCTCGGCGAGCGCGACGGTCAGCGTGCCGCCTTTCTTGAGCTTGGGCGCCTTGACGTGGCCGCTCCCGGAGGTGCGCGACGCGCCAAAGGCGAGACTGAGAAGAATGAGCCCGAGGACGAGGAAGAGCACGTTCTGGGCAGTGCTGCGGCAATTCATACGAGGCCCCCTCTGGACGGACATGACCCCGAGCTTGCATTCCTCTTTCGAAAGCAAACGAAACAACGCGCCTGGCGAAGCTCGGGACCTGAGGAGCACGACTGGCGTCTACCAGCCATGCAGCCCCCGCCTGAGCGCTTTCTCGCTCGCGCCTATCGTCTGAGAAGGCGTGAGCCAGTTCTTCCACGCAGTCGAGGTCTTCTTCGACCACCTCGCCGCCGTCCACTGGGGCGCGCTCGTCGTCGCGCTCTCGCTTCACGTCGCGAAGAACATCGTCCGCACCTTCGCGTGGCGCAACATTCTCCGCGCCGCCTTCCCGAAGGCGCGCATCCAGCGGCGAACGGTGATCAGCGCGTACCTGGCCGGGATCGGCGTGAACTCACTCGCGCCGGCGCGCGGCGGGGACGCGGTCAAGCTCTACATCGCTCGACACGGCATCGACGGCTCGAACTACGCCACGCTCGCCTCGACGCTCGTCGTCGAGACGCTGTTCGACTTCTTCGTCGCCTCGCTCCTCTTCCTGTGGGCACTCCAGCAGGGCGTGCTGCCGAGCCTCGACGTCCTGCCCAACCTGCCGCCCGTGGACTGGACGTGGATCCTTCGCAACCCCCGGGCGGGGCTCGCCTTCGCCCTGGCCCTGGCTGTGTTCCTCTTCCCGTTCGCGGTCTGGGTCGCTCACCACCTGCGAGAGCTGAAGCGTCGGCTGGCGCGCGGCTTCGCGATCCTCGGCGACCGGGAGCGCTACCTGAGGGAGGTCGTCCCATGGCAGGCGCTCTCCTGGGCGCTTCGCTTCCTGTCCGTCTGGTGGTTCCTGAAGGCGTTCAACGTGCCCGCGAACGTGGAGAACGCGCTGCTCGTCCTCGTCGTGCAGAGTCTCTCGACGCTGCTTCCGTTCTCACCGGGCGGCGCCGGCACCCAGCAGGGCCTGACGGCCTACGTCCTGCGGGGCAAGGCGACGACCACCGCGCTGCTCAGCTTCAGCGTCGGCATGAACATCGCGACGACGGCCGTCAACGTCGCGCTCGGCTTCGGCGCGATCTTCCTGTCGCTGCGCACGGTGCGCTGGGGCCGACTCGTTCGGCCCGAGCAAGCGCGAACGGGCTAGGCGGACTCTTCGGCGAGCTCGTCTTCGTCGTCGACGGAGACGCCGCCGGTAGTCACGAGCGTCGGCTTGAGGCCCTTCTCGATCGTCTCCTTCGTGATCGCGCACTTGGAGACGTCCTTGCGCGAGGGCAGCTCGAACATGACGTCGAGCAACGCGTTCTCGATGATCGAGCGCAGGCCCCGCGCGCCGGTCTCGCGGTCGAGGGCTTTCTCGGCGATCTCCCAGAGCGAGTCCTCGGTGAAGACGAGCTCGACGTCGTCGTAGGCGAAGAAGCGCTGGAACTGCTTCACGAGCGCGTTCTTCGGCTCGGTCAGGATGCGGACGAGGTCCTCCCGCTGCAGCTGGTGCACGGCCGAGACGACCGGCAGCCGGCCGATGAACTCGGGGATCAGCCCGTAGCCGAGCAGGTCCTCGGGCATCACCTGCGAGAGCAGCTCCGAGCTCTCGGCGTCGTGCCGCGACCGGATGTCCGCCCCGAAGCCGACGGCGTTCTTGCCGATCCGCCGGCCGATGATCTTCTCGAGCCCCGAGAACGCGCCGCCGCAGATGAAGAGCACGTTCGTCGTGTCGATCGAGAGGAACTCCTGGTGCGGGTGCTTGCGTCCGCCCTGCGGCGGCACCGAGGCGACCGTGCCCTCGAGGATCTTCAGCAGCGCCTGCTGGACGCCCTCGCCGGAGACGTCGCGCGTGATCGAGGGGTTGTCCGCCTTGCGCGCGATCTTGTCGACCTCGTCGATGTAGATGATCCCGGTCTCCGCCTTCTTGATGTCGAAGTCGGCGGCTTGGATCAGCTTCAGCAGGATGTTCTCGACGTCTTCGCCGACGTAGCCGGCCTCGGTCAGCGCGGTCGCGTCCGCGATCGCGAACGGGACGTTGAGGATGCGCGCGAGCGTCTGCGCGAGGAGCGTCTTGCCGCACCCGGTCGGGCCGAGCAGGAGGATGTTCGACTTCTGGAGCTCGACGTCCGAGTCCTCGGTGCCCATCTGGACGCGCTTGTAGTGGTTGTAGACCGCGACGGCGAGCGTGCGCTTCGCTTCCTCCTGCGAGACGACGTAGTCGTTGAGGACGGCGTAGATGTCCTTCGGCCGCGGGAGGTTCTCGAGGTCGAGCTGCGCCGGAGCCGTCAGCTCCTCGTCGATGATCTCGTTACAGAGATCGATGCACTCGTCGCAGATGTAGACGCCGGGACCAGCGATGAGCTTCTTGACCTGCCTCTGCGACTTCCCGCAGAAGCTGCATAGAAGCTGCTCGTTTCCTTCGCTCGCTCTGGCCACCCGGCTCCCTCGCTTCTCCTTGTACCGCGAAAACGCTCTTTCGGCTAGTCCTCGACCTAGCGATGTTCGATGACGACGTCGATGATGCCGTACTCCTTGGCATCTTGCGCCGTCATGTAGTAGTCGCGATCCATGTCCTTCGAGACCTTCTCCAGCTCCTGTTCCGTGTGCTTCGACATGATCTCTTCCATCAGCCGCTTCAGGTTGATGACTTCACGTGCTTGGATCTCGATGTCGGTGGGCTGACCGTGGAAACCGGCCGAGCCCTGGTGGATGAGGATCTTTGCGTTCGGCAGCGCCATCCGCTTCCCTTTCGCGCCCCCGGCGAGAATGATCGCGCCCATCGACATCGCCATCCCCACGCAGATCGTCTGCACGTCGGGCTTGATGAACTGCATCGTGTCGTAGATCGCGAGCCCGGCGTAGACGATGCCGCCGGGCGAGTTGATGTAGATGGAGATGTCCTTCTCCG
>JBKPFD010000306.1:0-3634 GCA_046729155.1 Actinomycetota bacterium | reverse complement strand
TCGGAGAACCGCCGGCCCACTCGGCGAGGTGGTCGACGAAGTCGAGGAGCCCTTCGTCCGCCCAATGCAGATCCTCGAAGACGAGCACGAGTGGTCGCTGCTCGGCGACCGCCTCGAAGAAGTGACGCCATGCGGCGAACGCCTCGCTCCGGTGGTCCGCGTGCACGTCCTGCTCGGCCCCGACCCCGATGAGGGTTTCGAGATGCCTCGTGACCCACTCGGCGTCGTCCTCCACGAGGTCGCCGACGCTCCGGCGGAGCTTGGCGCGGGCCTCCTCCGCCGAGTCTGTCTCGAGCACGCCGGCATGCGCCTTGACCATTTCGCCGAGGGCCCAGAACGACACGCCTTCGCCGTACGGCAGCGAGCGGCCCTGGCGCCAGTAGATGAGCTCGGGGTCGGCATCGACCGCTTCGAACAGCTCGTAGACGAGACGGCTCTTGCCGATGCCCGGCACGCCCACGAGCGTGACGAGCTGCGGCGATCGTTCTGCGCGTGCCCGCCCGAGGGCGGAGACGAGGATGTCGAGCTCGCGATCCCGGCCGATGAGAGGCGCACGCGGAGCCTGAGCCGTATCGACTCCGTAACGCGATGTCGCCTCGAGCGCCTCCCAGGCGGCGATCGGCTCGTCCTTGCCCTTCGCAGTCACCGGCTCGGCCCGCCGGTACTCGATCACGCGGCTCGTCGCCCGATACGTGGTCTCGTCGACGAGGATCCCGTCCACCGGGGCGGCCGCCTGCAGCCGGGCCGCCGTGTTGACGACGTCGCCCGAGGCCATGCCTTCGCCCTCGATGGGGCGCGCGCCGAGCGCGACGAGTGCCTCGCCGGTGGTGACGGCGAGCCGGAGATGGAGGTCGCCTTCCTGCTCGGAGATCCAGTCGCGAATGCGGAGGGCGACCCGCACGGCCCGCTCGGGATCGTCCTCGTGCGCAACCGGCGCGCCGAAGAGCGCCATCACCGCGTCGCCGATGAACTTCTCGACCGTCCCGCCGTAGCGCTCGAGCTCTTCACGCACGTGCGCGTAGTACGGGGAGACGAGCGCGCGCACGTCCTCCGGGTCCATCTTCTCGGCGCGGCTGGTGAAGCCGACGAGGTCGGCGAAGAGGACGGTGACGACCTTCCGCTCCTCGCGCGCGGGCTCTTGTGCGGCCAGCGAGGCTCCGCAGGCGGAGCAGAACCGAGCGTCGTCGGCGTTCTCCCGGCCGCAGTTCGGGCAGACGACCATGAATTGAGTCTACGACGCTGCAAGCACCCGTCTGAAACACTCCGCCGATGAGCGATTACACGCAGGTCAACCTGAGAGAAGTCGAGAACGCGGCCGAGCAGTTCGGGATGGCACCGGACGTCGAGGCGCGCTTTCCGAAGCGCGAGCTCGGCTGCACGGCCGGAGCCGGGGCAGTCAGCCTGCAGCGGCTGGCGCCCAGCACCCGTATGCCCTTCGGCCACCGGCACGGCGATCAGGAAGAGATCTACGTCGTCGTCGACGGCGGCGGCCGGATGCGGGTGGACGACGACGAGATCGAGCTGCGCCGGTGGGACGCGGTCCGGGTGGCGCCGGCGACGATGCGTGCGCTCGAGGCCGGGCCCGAAGGCCTCGAAGTGCTCGCCTACGGCGCGCCGATCGCGGAGCAGCCGGACCTCGAGATGAAGCAGGGCTGGTGGGGCGAGGACTAGCGGAGCCGCTGGACTAGGTAACCCCGGCTCTGCATCGCGTCGAGGAGCGCGGCGCAGTGCTCCTGGTCGCGCATGAGCAGCGTCGCCTCGACCTCCGTCTCGGTCACGGGCACGTCCATGCCTTCGCGGTGATGCTCGACGGAGACGACGTTCGCGTGCTCCTCGGCGAAGAGCGTCAGCAGCTTGATCAGCTCGCCGGGGCGGTCGGCCAGCCGCGTGCGCACGACGAGGTAGCGCCCGGCGAGCGTGAGGCCGTGGCGCTTGACCTGGATGAGCAGGGTCGCGTCGATGTTGCCGCCGGAGAGAATCGCCAGAGCAGGGCCGCTGCCTCCCACCCGCCCGGCGAGGAGCGCGGCGATGGATGCGGCGCCCGCGCCCTCGACGACGAGCTTCGCGCGCTCGAGGAGGAGGACGATGGCCTCGGAGATCTCCTCGTCCGTGACGGTGACGATGTCGTCGAGCAAGTCGTGGAGCAGCGGGCCCGTCACTTCGCTCGGCCGCTTGACGGCGATGCCTTCGGCGATCGTGTAGCCGAACGTCGTCGCGCCCGCGTACGGTGCGCAGGCCGCGGCCTGTACGCCGACGATGCGCACGTCGGGCCGAAGTCCGCGCAGGGCCAGCGCGACGCCGGAGGCGAGCCCGCCGCCGCCGACCGGGACGACGACCGTCTCCGCGTCGGGTAGCTGCTCGGCGAGCTCGAGCCCGATCGTGCCCTGCCCCGCGATCACGTCGGGGTCCTCGAACGCGTGGATGAACGTGGCGCCTGTGCGCTCGGCCGCCTCGAGCGCGGCCGCGAGCGCCTCCTCGAATCCGGCGCCGGTCAGCTCCGCCGTCGCGCCGTAGTTGCGCGTCGCGTCGACCTTGGCCATCGGCGTCTCGGCCGGCATGAAGATCGTCGCCGGGATGCCCGACTCGCGGGCCGCGCGCGCGACCGCCTGGCCGTGGTTGCCCGCGCTCGCCGCGACGACGCCCGCCGCGCGCTCGGCGTCGGAGAGCGTCGCGATGCGGTTGGCGGCGCCCCGGATCTTGAACGCGCCCGTGCGCTGGAGGTTCTCCGCCTTCAGGTAGACGTCGCGGCCCGTCCGTCGCGTAAAGGCTTCCGACTTGTAGACCGGTGTCGGGCGGATGTCCTTCGCGATCCGCTCGCGCGCGGCCTCGACGTCAGCGAGAGTCGGTGCGGTTGTCTCCGTCGCCAAGCTTGAACACCTTCTCCAGTATCTCCCTCACAGCGCTGAGTGGGTCGAGCTGGCGCCGCTGCACTTCATCCAGAACACGCTGGAGCTCCGGGTCGTCCGCAACGGCTTGCTCGAGGTGAGTCTTCGCGCGAGCCGACGCGACGGCGAACACCTCCCCGGAAAGGTTCTTGCGGCGCCGCTCCGCGAGCAGGCCGCCCTCCTCCAGATGGTGCCGGTGCGCCTCGATCTTCTCCCAGAGCTCGGGCACGCCCTCCCCAGTCACCGCCTCGGTGAGGACGATCGGCGGCCGCCACGCGCTCTCGCGGTCGAGGGCGAGGATCGAGCGCACCTCGTTCAGCATCGTCTTCGCGGCCGGATGGTCCTTCTTGTTGATCGCGATCACGTCGGGGATCTCCATGATTCCGGCCTTGAGCGCCTGGATCGAGTCGCCCGAGCCGGGCATGAGCACGAGCAGGACGGTGTCGGCGACGCCGATCACCTCGACCTCGCTCTGACCCGCACCGACGGTCTCGACGAAGATCACGTCCTTCCCGGCCGCGTCGAGGACGAGCATCGCCTGCAGGGTCGCCTCCGCGAGGCCCCCGAGATGTCCGCGCGTTCCCATCGAGCGGATGAAGACGCCCGGGTCGAGGAAGTGGTCGGACAGACGGATGCGGTCGCCGAGCAGCGCGCCTTTCGTGAACGGGCTCGACGGGTCGACGGAGATGACGCCGACCTCGGTCTCGCGCGGCCGCACGAGGCGGATGAGCGCACCGATGAGGCTCGAC
>JBKPFD010000305.1:0-5292 GCA_046729155.1 Actinomycetota bacterium | reverse complement strand
GACCCGGAGGCCGCCGCGGCCGTCCATCCGAACGACAGGCGCCGGATCGTCCGCGCCCTCGAGCTCGCCGAGGCCGGTGCGAGCCTACGGCCCGAGCGCGACCGGCTGTGGACCGACGAGACGAGGCATCCGACGCTCGTCTTCGGCCTCGACGTGCCGAAAGAGGTGCTGGACCGCCGGATCGAGGAGCGCGCACGCGCGATGTTCAAGAGCGGCGTGCGCGCCGAGGCCGAGCGAGCGCTCGCAGGCCCAGTGTCCGACACCGCGCGCTACGCGCACGGGCTCGCCGACCTCGCCGAGCACGAGGACGACGAGTCCGCGCTCGAGGCCCTCGTCGGCCGCACGCGCCGCTACGCGTCGTACCAGCGCAAGTGGATGCGACGGATTCCGGGCCTTGTTAGCCTCAGCGCGGATCGCCCCCCGGGCGAGATCGCGGATGCAATTCTCGAAGTGGCACGGGCTCGGCAACGATTACCTGCTGGTCGAGCGGGCTGACCTTGCCTTCCCGCTGACACCCGAGCGCGTGCAGAAGCTCTGCGACTACCACTTCGGCGTCGGCTCCGACGGGATCGTCGAGGTGACGAGCACGAACGGCGACTCGGCCGAGGTCGTCATCTGGAACCCCGACGGCTCGACGGCGGAGCTCTCCGGCAACGGCACGCGCATCGCCGCCCGCTGGCTCTCTCGCCGCAACGATGCCGGCACGGTGCGGATCCGCGTCGGCCCGCGCGAGGTGGTCGCCGAGATGCGCGACGGGCCGCAGGTGGAGATGGACGTCGGTGCGGTGGAGGTGGGCGACGAAGAGGAGTTCGATGTCGACGGCGAGAACGTCCGCTTCGTGCCCGTCTCGGTCGGCAACCCGCACGCGGTGATCCGTCGCAACCCCGTTCGAGCAGATCTGCTTCGGCTGGGACCGCTCGTGGAGAAGCACGAGCGGTTTCCCGAGCGCACGAACGTTCAGCTGGTCCAGGTCGACGATCGGAACAACGTCACCGTCGGCGTCTGGGAGCGCGGAGCGGGCGAGACGCTGTCGTCGGGCACGAGTGCGGTTGCCGTGGCCGGCGCGGCGGTCCACCACGGGTGGTGCGAAAGCCCGGTGACGGTGCACCTCGCCGGCGGCGACCTCGTCGTCAGCCTCGATGACGACCTGAACGCGAGGCTCACCGGGCCCGCCGAGGAGATCTGCCGCGTCGAGCTGGCACCGGAGTTCGAGCTGTGAGATTCGCCCGGCGCCTCGACGCCGTCCCGCCGTACCTGTTCGCGGAGCTCGAGCGCAAAATCGAGGAGCGAGAGCAGGCGGGTGTCGACGTCATCAGCCTCGGCATCGGCGACCCCGACTTGCCGACGCCGCCTGCGGTCGTCGAGGCGCTCGCACGGGCCGCGCGCGACCCCGCCACGCACCAGTACCCGTCGAACCGCGGCACCGAGGCTTTCCGCGAGGCGGTCGCCAGCTTTTACGACGAGCGGTTCGGGGTCGACCTCGACCCCGATCGCGAGGTGATCCCGGTACTCGGAGGCAAGGAGGGCGTTGCGCACGTCGCGCTGGCCACGCTCGACCCCGGCGATGCCGCGCTCGCGCCCGACCCGGGCTACCCGCCGTATACGTCGGGCCCCGTCTTCTCGGGCGCGAACGTCCACTACCTGCCCCTCGCCGAGGAGAACGGCTTCCTACCCGAGCTCGACGGCGCCCCTGAGGGGAACCTTCTCTTCCTCAACTATCCGAACAACCCGACCGGGGCCACGGCCGAGGTCGAGTTCTTCGAGCGCGCGGTGGCGTTCGCGCGCGGACGAGGCCTGATCGTCGTGCACGACAACGCGTACTCGGAGATCACGTTCGACGGCTACACGGCGCCGAGCTTCCTCGCGGCCGAGGGCGCGAAGGACGTCGGCGTCGAGATCTTCTCGCTGTCCAAGGGCTGGAACATGACGGGCTGGCGCGCAGGCTGGATCGCCGGAAACGCCGACGTGGTCGAGCGCTACCGCCACCTGAAGACGAACCTCGAGTCCGGGATGTTCGAGGCCGTGCAGCAGGCAGCCGTCGCGGCGCTGACGGAGGCTCGCGACTTTCCGCGGGAGATGTCCGAGGTCTACCGGCGCAGGCGCGACCTCGTCACGGAGGCGCTGCGGGCGATCGGCCTCGACGTCACGCCGCCACGGGCGACTCCGTACTTCTGGGCGCGCGTGCCCGAGGGCCACACCTCGGCCTCCTTCAGCGAGCTCGTCCTCGACCGGGCGGACGTGGTCCTCTCGCCGGGCAATGCGTACGGGCCGAGCGGCGAGGGCTACGTGCGGCTCTCGCTCACCGTGCCCGACGACCGGTTGCAGGAAGCCGTCCGCCGGATCGAGTCAACTCTGGCCATAATTCGGTCGTGACTCAGCGCCAGCCGGATCCTGCTCCGGGCGCAGAGCCGGAGCGGGGGTTCATCGTGGCCGTGCTGGCTCCCGGCGTCGACGCGGACGACGAGCTGGCCGAGCTGCGGGAGCTCTCGCACGCGGCGGGCGTCGAGCCCGTCGGCGAGCTCGTGCAGCGCCGCCCCCGACCCGACGAGCGCAGCTACGTGGGCAAGGGCAAGCTCACGGAGCTGCAGGCGCAGTACAAGCAGGTGGGCGCGGAGTCGCTGCTCGTCGACGACGAGCTCAGCCCGGCCCAACAGCGCCGGCTCGAGGACGCGCTGACGGCGCGCGTGGTCGACCGCACGCAGCTGATCCTCGACATCTTCGCCCAGCACGCGCGCAGCGCCGAGGGCAAGCTCCAGGTCGAGCTCGCCCAGCTCGAGTACAACCTGCCGCGGATGCGCGGCATGTGGCAGCACCTCGAGCGCCTCGGCGGCGGTCTCGGGGTCGTCGGCGGCGGCGTCGGCACGCGCGGCCCCGGCGTGTCGCAGCTCGAGACCGACCGGCGGCTGGCCGGGCGGCGCATCACGCTGCTCCGCCGCCGCCTCCGAGAGCTGGGCAAGCAGCGCGCCATGCGCCGCAAGGAACGGCGGCGCTCGGAGACACCGACCGTTGCGCTCGCCGGCTACACGAACGTCGGCAAGTCGACGCTGTTGAACCGGCTCACCGACGCGGGCGCGTCGGTCAACAACCGGCTCTTCGAGACACTCGACCCGACGACACGGGGCTTCGAGCACCAGGGCCGCCGGTACCTGGTGACGGACACGGTCGGCTTCATCCGGCGACTGCCCCACCAGCTCGTGGAGGGGTTCGCCGCCACACTCGAGGAGACGCTCTCCGCCGACCTCGTCCTGCACGTCGTCGACGCCTCCGCGAGCGAGGATCAGCTCGAGGTGATGACCGCGGCCGTCGAGTCGGTGCTGCATGAGATCGGAGCGGACGAGCTGCCCGGCCTCGTCGTCGTCAACAAGTCTGACGTCGTCGACCCGCTCACGCGGCGGCGCCTCGCGAACCGCTTTCCCGGCGCGCCCCAGGTCTCGGCTCGCACGGGGGAGGGCCTCGACGAGCTGCGCGCGACCATCGCCGACCACTTCGCGGATCGGTTCGAGACCGTGCGGCTACTCCTCCCGTACGAGGAAGGCGGCAAGCTCGCCGAGCTCTATGCGCTCGGAGCGCCGATCGACGAGCGCACCGACGGCGAGGACGGCGTCCTCATCCGCGCCAGGCTGCCGCGACGCGACCTGCGCCGCTTCGCCCAGTTCCTCGTCGCCGACGCCGAGCACGACCGCGAGCAGCATCGGGCGACGCGGTGATCCGGCTGCCCGTCCGTCGATTGCGGCCCGAGGCCGTCATCCCGGCGCGCGCCTACGAGCGGGATGCCGGAATCGACCTGTCCGCGTGCGACCGCCACGAGCTCGGACCGGGGGAGCGGGCCGTAGTCGGCACCGGCCTCGCCGTCGAGATCCCGGAGGGCTACGCGGGGTTCGTCCAGCCCCGGTCCGGGCTCGCCGCGCGCCATGGGATCACGATCGTGAACAGCCCGGGCCTGATCGACGCGGGCTACCGCGGCGAGGTGATGGTTGTCCTGCTGAACACCGATCGCTCCGAGCCGTTCGTGGTCGAGCCCGGAATGCGGATCGCGCAGCTCGTCCTGCTGGAGGTCGACGGGGTCGAGCTGGAAGAGGTCGCCGAGCTCGAGGCGAGCCAGCGAGGCGGGCGCGGCCACGGCTCGTCCGGGGCCTGATGGGTACCGAGCCGCGCATTCGAGTGTCAGCGATCCTGCGCTGGGGCGGCCGCCTCCTTCTCTGCAGGCACGAGAAGCACGACCGCGAGTACTGGCTCCTCCCTGGTGGAGGGGTCAACTCGGGGGAGAGCCTCGTGCGGGCGCTGCACCGCGAGCTGGCCGAGGAGATCGGGATCGAGGACGAGATCCCGGTCGAGGGTCCGGTCGCGATCGTCGACTCGATCGCACCGGTGCGCAGCTTCGCTGCGAAGCACGTCGTCCACATCATCTTTTCGGGCGACCTCGAGGGCCGCTCGCTCGAGCAGGTCACGTCGAAGGACGCGGCCGTCCGCGGACACCGGCTCTTCGCGGTCGGGGAGCTCGACGGCATCGTCCTGCACCCGCCGATCCAGCGTTTCCTGGCCCGCTGGCGGCCCGGAGACCCCGTCGTGTACCTGGGCGCGCTCTGGGCGCCCTAGAGAAGCGCCCTAGAAGCGTCCGCCGCGGTCGCGAGCGCGCTGAGCGGAGACGGCGTGCGCCTCGCGCTCGAGCTCGTCCGGTAGCTCCTCGAACGCCGTAGGGCCGCCGCCTTTGTGTTCACGCGCGCGCGCGAGGAGCCAATCGGCCAGCCACGGGTTGCGCGGGAGCAGCGGCCCGTGCAGGTACGTGCCGATCGCCGAGCCCACGCGGCAGCCCTCGAACCCGCTCTCGCCGTCGTTCCCGAAGCCGGCCACGACGCGGCCGAGCGGCTCGGCGCCGGCGTCGAGGTAGGTCCGACCTGCATGGTTCTCGAAGCCGGCCAGCGTTCTCCGCTCGCCGTCGAGCTCGCACTCGAGCAGGACGTCGCCGATCATCCGCCGCTCTCCGGCGATCGTCTCGTGCGGGAAGAGGCCGACACCCGGCAGCTCCTCGCCCGAGCGCTCGCGGTAGAAGCGCCCGAGCAGCTGGTAGCCGCCGCAGACGGCTAGCAGCGCCGCCCCGCTCTCGACGGCCTCTTTGATTCCGTCGCCCTTGGCCGCGAGATCCGGCGCGATGAGCGCCTGCTCACGGTCCTGGCCGCCGCCGACGTAGAGCAGGTCGTGGGCGCCGGGGCGCACCGCCTCGCCGACTCCGATCGGGTCGACCGTGAGCTCGATGCCGCGCCAGGAGGCCCTGCGCGTGAGGACGGCGATGTT
>JBKPFD010000304.1:0-3156 GCA_046729155.1 Actinomycetota bacterium | reverse complement strand
CTCGTCGACCGCGGCGTCGAGCGCGTCGCTGTACGGGTCGAAGGGCAACGCCAGCTGGCGGCAGTCGCCGAGGTTGCTGACCGCGACGCCGACCAGGGTGATGCCGCGGCTCTCGATCATCGGCACGGCGAGCGTCAACAGCCCTCGCGCCGTCGTCAGGATCGCGTGCGTGTTCGCCGTCGCATACGGCAGCGTGTGGGAGCGGGTCGCGCGCGAGAAGTCGTCGAAGCGGAGGCGGAGCACAACTGTCCGGCCGACGCGGCCGGCGGCCCGCATGCGGCGGGTCACGCGCTCGACGAGGGCGACCAGCGTCGCGTCGACCGCCTCGAGCGCGGTCGGGCCGCGGCCGAGCGCGCACTGGGCTCCCATCGACCGCCGCCGGCGGCGGGTCTCGACCCGGCGCGGCTCACGGTTGTGCGCGAGCGCGTGGAGCTGCCGGCCCGCGGCGCGCCCGAGCAGCGACGCGAGCGTGCCCTCGTCGAGCCGAGCGACCTGGCCGACGGTCGTGATGCCGACGTGGTGGAGCCGCCTCGCCGTCTTCTCGCCCACGCCCCATAGGCGTTCGACCGGAAGCGGGTGCAGGAACGAGAGCTCTCGGTCCGGGGACACGACGAGCAGGCCATCCGGCTTCGCGACGCCGCTCGCGACCTTGGCCAGGAACTTCGTGCGCGCGACGCCGACCGTGACTGCCAAGCCGACCCGCTCGCGCACGTCGCGGCGCAGCCGCCGGGCGATCTGCGCGGGCGTGCCCGCGAGCCGCCGCGAGCCGCGAACGTCGAGGAAGGCCTCGTCGATCGAGAGTCCCTCGACGAGCGGGGTGACGTCGTCGAAGACGCGGTAGAGCGCCTTGCTCGCCTCGGAGTAGGCGGACATGCGCGGCCTGACGACAACCGCGTCCGGACAAAGCCGACGTGCTCGACGCACGCTCATCGGCGTGTACACGCCGCACGCCTTCGCTTCGTAGCTGGCCGCGAGCACGACGCCACCGCCGACGAGCACGGGCCGTCCGCGTAGGCGAGGATCGTCCCGCTGCTCGACGGCCGCGAAGAACGCATCGACGTCGGCGTGCAGAATCGTCGCCTCTGTCCGCACGAACATATGTTCGCAAATGCGCTCGTCGAGCGAACGCGGGCGTCTTACGGTCTACTCGGTCACGAAAAGTGCAACCGCCGCGTACTGACATGCGGCGGCAACGATCACGAACGCATGGAAGAGTTCGTGGTAGCCGAAGACCGACGGCACCGGATCCGGCCGACGCACCGCGTACACCACGGCACCGGCGGTGTACAACGCGCCCCCGGCGACGAGGAGCGCGATTCCCTCAGTGCCCAGGTGGCGCCAGAGCTCCGGGAGGGCAACTACGCCGACCCAACCTAGAGCCACGGCCGTCAGGGCAGAGATCCACTTCGGCCCGTCGACCCACAGGACCCTGGAAGCGATCGCGACCAGCGCGCCGCCCCAGACGATTGCAAGCACCGTCCAGCGCCACGAGCCTGTCAGGGCGAGCAGCCCGAACGGCGTGTACGTCCCGGCAATAAGCAGATAAATGGTGGCGTGATCGAGCCGGCGCATCCAGCGTCTCGCCCGGGGCCGCCACGTGACTCGGTGGTAGAGCGCGCTGACACCGAACATCGTGGCCACCGCGGCGCCGAAGACCGCGGTCGCCGCACGCTCTCCGGCTCCGGAGGCACTCGCGACAAGCCCTGCGCCGAGTACGACGGAGACGAAGAACGCAAACTGGTGCGAGACGCCACGCAGTCGCGGCTTCAGGCTCGGGTCCACGGATTGAGGATAGAGACGGGCTGGCCGGCCGGACGAGCTTGATCGAGTCGCCCTTCGCGGTTTGCTCCCGAAGCGGCGTCACGGTCGCGGGGAGGGCCGCCATGCCAATCGAGGCAGAGCGCCGTGGCGTCGTCGCGTAGTTGACCGCCACTTGCCTCGAGGACCGCCTGGGTGAGGTGCTGCACCGCTTCGCGGGCGTGCATGTTCATGGTTGCGGTCAGGATGGCGGCGATGTTCATACCCGCAGCTTCGCGCTCCAACATGCCGTCGGTGACGAACATCAGCCGGTCGCCCACCTCCAATGACAGCGCTTGTACCCGGTGGCCGCGTCCCGGCAGCAATCCGAACGGGCGGTCAGCCTCCAAACGAAGTTGTTCGACCTGCCCGGCCCGCAGCCGAAGCGGCGGGGGATGACCGGCATTGACGATCTCCGCCGTCGCTCTGGCCAGGTCGATCCGGACGAGCAGGCCGGTAACGAACTGGCTCTCGCCGGCCTGCTCGGCCAGCGCATCATTCGCGAGCCGCGCCTGCTCGGCCAGCTCCACTCCCCGGCGGCGGGCGTTGCGTAGACCCCCGACCAACACGGTCGCCAACAGGGCGGCGTCCATCGTATGGCCCATCGCGTCGGTCATCGACACATGCAATGTGTCTCGCTCCAGCGAAAAATCGAAAGTGTCACCACCGATCTCACCCGCCGGTTGCAGCCAGGCGGCGAGAGTGAACTGCCCGGCCTCGCAGGTATAGGAACCAGGCAACAGCCGATGCTGGATCTCCGCCGCCAACGACAACGGGACCGAGCGCTGTCCCCACTCGAAGAGATCGGTGTACCGGCGGTTCGCAATGACCACGTACGCCAAGAAGTGCGCGGCCAAAGCCACATCGGCCATTGTCTGCTCAACCGGGGAGTCCTCCAGCCGCAACTCCAGAACACCGACCGCTTCACCGCGGCTGGTGACCGGCGCGAACAAGCGAGCGCCGCTCTCCTCGACGACCACCTCGACGGCTTGGGCGGCCAGCGCGCGCCCCTGCGGCGTCCCAACCAACGGCACCTGCTCCGCAGTCTCCTCCCCCTGCAACCGCATCGCCCCCTTCCCGCCCGAGTGGCCCAGTCGGATCAGCGATCGCCCACTGAAGTCGGCGATCAGGAAGCTGACCTCCCGGGCACCGAATGCGTCAGCCAGCGCCGTGGCCAGGACATCGACCGCCGCGACCGGCGGGGCCGCCTCGACCGCCGCCAGCAATGAACTCAAGTTCAGCGGTGATTGCCGACCCTCACCCATGTCGCCTAACCTAACGCGATCGGTCGCCTGCACGCCTGTCGGGCAGGACACGCCAAAGCTCCTCCCGCGCACGCGGCGCGCCGCGGAGCAGGAG
>JBKPFD010000303.1:0-3466 GCA_046729155.1 Actinomycetota bacterium | reverse complement strand
GATCTTCCTCGCGACCTTCCCCTTCGACTGGCAGGCACACGACACGTACTTCGTCGTCGCGCACCTGCACTACGTGCTCTTCGGCGGATCGATGTTCGGCGTCTTCGCGGGCCTCTACTACTGGTGGCCGAAGATCTTCGGGCGCGTCCTCCACGAGGGACTCGGCAAGCTTCACTTCTGGTTGCTCTTCATCGGCTTCAACCTGGCGTTCTTCCCCCAGCACCTGCTCGGACTCGAGGGCATGCCGCGCCGCGTGTACACGTACGACCACGGCGGCAACTGGGAGGCGTACAACCTGATCTCGACGATCGGCTCGTATGTGATGGGGTTGGGCGTGCTCGTCTTCGCGATCAACGTGATCTGGACGCGCCGTCGGCCGGGCGCCCGCGCCGGGAACGACCCGTGGCTCGCAGACACGCTCGAGTGGTACACGACCTCGCCCCCACCGCCGCACAACTTCGACAAGCTTCCGTACGTGACGAGCTCGAGACCGCTTCGCGATCTGCGCCTGCGGCTGCGGGAGCCGCGATGAGGCCGGGGCCCTGGCTCCGTCTGTGCGCCGTCGGCGGCGCGGCGGCGACGCTGCTCGCGGTCGTCTCCGGAGCGGGCGGCCTGGGAACCGGGCACCGCGTTCTGGCGGCGCTCGCGTTGCCGCCGCTCGCGGCCGTCGCCGCCGCCGCGTGGGTCGAGTACAGGCGGCTGCGCGTGCCCGCCTTCGCGGCTCTCGTCCTCTACGGTGCCGCCGCAGCGGTCACCGCGGAAGGCATCCACCTCGCGCTCGCGGGGCTTGCCTTCGCGGCGGCGCTCGTCTCGGCCGCGTTGTCCTTCCGCGGCGAGCCGCAGCCGGTCGGGTCGTTCCGCGACTACCTGACGCTGACGAAGCCGCGGATCATGATCCTGCTCCTGCTGACCGGGCTCTGCGGGATGCTCGTCGGAGCGGGCGGGCTGCCGCCGTTCTGGCTCGTCGCGGTGACGATGGTCGGGCTCGCCCTCGCTTGCGGTGGTGCCAGCGCGCTGAACCACGTGCTCGACCGCGACATCGACCGGCTCATGGGCAAGCGCACGCGAGAACGGCCCGTGGCGGCCGGACGCGTGCCCGCCGCCTACGCGCTCGAGTTCGGGCTCGCGCTCTCCGCGTTGTCGTTCGTCCTGCTCGCGGGGCTCGTCAACCCGCTCACCGCACACCTGGCGCTCGCGGGCAACCTTTTCTATGTCCTTGTCTACACACGCTGGCTCAAGCGCTCGACCGCGCAGAACATCGTCATCGGCGGCGCGGCCGGGGCCGTACCGCCGCTCGTCGGCTGGGCCGCGGCGACGGGCGAGATCACGTTGCCGGCGCTGGTCCTGTTCGGCGTCGTCTTCCTGTGGACGCCGCCGCATTTCTGGGCCCTCGCGCTGCTCATCCGCCGCGACTACGCGGCCGCGGGCGTCCCGATGCTCCCGGTCGTGCGCGGCGGACGCGAGACCGCGCGCCAGATCCTCCTCTACACCGTCGCCCTCGTCGCGTTCACGCTCGCACCGGCTGTTTGGGGCCAGTTCGGAGTCGTGTACCTCGTCTCCGCGGTCGCGCTAGGAGCCGGCTTCCTCTGGCTCGCGTGGCGGCTGCGGGCCGAACGGAGCCCCGCGAGGGCGCGACTGCTCTTCCACTACTCGCTCGCATACCTGGCGCTGCTCTTCGTCGCGATGGCTCTCGACCCGATCGTCGGATGACCGAGCCTGCGTCCGAGCCGTACCGCCCCCAGGTCGCGCAGCAGCCGGTCGAGCCCGACGAAGAGATCGCCAGGCAGAACACGCTCCTCGGCTGGGCGCTGTTCGGGGTCTTCGTGCTGCTGTTCGCGGGGACGTTCGCCGTCGGACTCGTCTACCTGGCGCTCGACTAACTCTCGCGCCAGCCGTGCTCGAGCCGGTCGCGCGCCTCCGCGACGGCCGCCTCCCACACGCGGTCGAGGTCTTCCTGCGGCCGCTCGTACGGGCCGCCGAAGGAGCCGTCGCCGAGCAGCTCGCGGATCCCGCGCGCGTCGGAGACCTCGTACGCGGCCTCGTTCATCGGCGGCTTCGACTCCTCGGGCACGTCCACTCCGGCCAGGCGCGTCCAGGGGAAGTTCTCCCACCACGACGCGTGCTGGCCTTCGGGCTCGATCTCGCGGATGACCGCGTACGTCCGCGGCCCGAACCACTCGTGGTAGAGCGCCTGGCCGTCGGCGTGCGCGGCCGTCCACTCCCGCGCCAGACTGCGCACGGGTGCGTTACCGCCGTGGCCGTTGAGGAGCAGGATGCGACGGAAGCCCTGCCCGTGGAGCGAGTCGAGCACGTCGCGCACGACCGTGAGCAGCGTCTCCGTCCGGAGGCTGGGGCTGCCCGGGAACGCGGCGAAGGTGGGCGTGATGCCGAACGGCATCGCCGGTAGGACGGGCACGCCGAGCGGCCCGGCCGCCTCGGCGGCGACGCGCTCGGCCAGGATCGCGTCCGTGCCGAGCGAGAGATAGGCGTGCTGCTCCGTCGAGCCGAGCGGGAGCACGATGCGGTCGTCGCGCTCGAGGTAGCCCTCGAGCTGCATCCAGTTACAGTCGTAGACCTTCATGGCGGGCGAGCCTAGCCCAGGGATCTTCCTTGCCCGGCCCGATCGACCGACGGAGGGGATCCGGCTCGCGGTCAAGGACCTCGTCGACACAGCCGGGCTGACGACGACGTACGGGTCGATCATCTATGCCGAGCATGTGCCGACGGAGTCGGCCGAAGTCGTCCGCCGGCTGGAAGCCGCGGGCTATGCGAACGTCGGCAAGACGAACCTCCACGAGTTCGCGTACGGCATCACGTCCGAGAACCCGCACTTCGGGACGGTGCCGAACCCGGCCGCCCCCGGCCGCATGGCGGGCGGCTCGAGCGGCGGCTCCGCAGCGGCGCTGGCCGCGGGGCTGGCCGAGGCGGCGCTCGGCAGCGACTCGGGCGGCTCAATCCGAATCCCGGCCGCGTGCTGCGGTGTAGTCGGCTTCAAGCCGAGCTACGGGGGCGTCTCGCTCGCGGGCTGCTTCCCGCTCGCGCCGAGCTTCGACACCGCGGGGCCGATGGCGACCAGTGTCGCAGCCTGCGCCGCGATGATGGAGGTGCTCGCCGACGACTTCAGGCCACGCCCGCTCGACTCGCTCGAGGAGGTCGAGGTCGGGGTCGCGTGGCTGAACGAGGCCGACCCACTGGTCCACGCGCGCGTGCGCGAGGCGGCGGCTCATTTCCCGCGCGTGCGGCCGGTCGAGTTTCAGCTCCCCGAGGGCGTCGGCCCGGTGTTTATGCGCGAGGTCGCGGACGTCCACCGCGACCTCTTTGCGGAGTACGCCGACTCGTACGGCGACAACGTGCGCACGAAAGTCGAGCGCTGCCTCGCCGTGACCGACGCGGAGTACGAACGCGCCGTCGAAGCTCGCGAGACTCTCCGCGAGCGGGCCGAGGCCGCCCGCGGAGAGCTCGACCT
>JBKPFD010000302.1:0-3944 GCA_046729155.1 Actinomycetota bacterium | reverse complement strand
AGGCGCATCGAGGAAGCGTCCAGCCACTGCGGGTCGGACGAAGGGAAGAGCGCGCCGATGTCGCCGTGGCCGGCCGCGCCGAGGACGGCGTCGATCAGCGCGTGGGCGATCACGTCGCCGTCCGAGTGGCCGGCGAGCCCGGGCTCACCCGGGACGTCGACGCCCGCGAGCACGCGCGGAATGCCGTCCGCGAAGCGATGAGCGTCGACGCCGAGGCCGACGCGGTACTCACTCACCCGAGCGGCTCCTGACGGCGCTTGCGCCGGTCGAAGACGGTGACGGTCTCGTAGCCCGCGGCGCGCGCATGCTCGATCGCGCGGTCGAGGTCGCGGCCGACGTTCTGGGGCACGTGCGCGTCGGAGGCGAGCGTGATCGGCATGCCGCGCGCCCGTGCGGCCGCGAGCAGATCGGGGTTCGGGTAGAGCTTGCCGTGCGGCTTGTGCAGGCCCGCGCTCGAGACCTCCAAACAGGCGCCGTCGAGCGACGAGACGAGGTCGGCCCAGTCCCAGTCGAGCTCGGGCCCGAAGAACTTGATCAGGTCGGGGTGGCCGAGGACGTCGACCCGCTCCGCCGCGCCGCTCAGCCACTCGTAATAGCGCCGCCACGCCTCCTCGCTGCCGACGGCTTCGACGAGGCTCGGCTCGGCGTCGATGCCCAAGCCGTCGACAAAGTGCACCGAGCCGATCAGGTAATCCCACGGGTACGGCTCGAGGATGCGGTCCATCTCGTCCGCGGTGTGCGGTTGATAGTCGACTTCGAGCCCGATCCTGACCGGGAGCCCGCGCCGCTTCGCCTCGGTGACCGCGTCGACGTACGTGTCGAGGTCGTACTTGCAGCGCTCGAGCTGGTACGGCAGCGACCAGAACGAGCGGGTCTGCTCGAAGTAGTAGACGTGCTCGGTGAAGCCGATCTCGTCGATCCCGCGCTCGGCCGCGGCCTCGACGAAGCGCTCGACCGCCTCGAGGGTGTGGTCGATCGACTCGTCCGGCGCTCGCAGGTGCATGTGGTAGTCGACGATCACAGCCAGCCGGCGACGAGCTCGAGGTCGGCGGGCTCGGTCACCTTGACGAGGCGAGGATCGCCGGCCACGACCCGCACCCGTCCGCCTGCAGCCTCGACCAGCGCGGCGCAGTCGCTCGCAGTCGAGCCGCTCTCCATCGCGCGCCGCAACGTGTCGGCCACGAACGCCTGCGGGGTCTGCGCGATCACGAGCCCCGCGCGGTCGACCGTCTCGACGACGCTCTCGCCGTCGACGCGCTTGACCGTGTCCGACACCGGGAGTCCCGGCACGGCGCCGTCCCAGCTGTCGCCGAGGGCGGTCAGGACGCGCTCGACGACCTCGCCCGTCACGAGCGGCCGCGCGGCGTCGTGAACGAGCACGACGGTCGCGTCAGCAGGCACCTCGGCAAGGGCCCTCCGCACCGATTCGCTGCGCGAGTCGCCACCGGTGACGGTCTCGGAGACCTTGCCCGCGGCCACCTCCTCTGCGACGAGGATGCAGGGCTCTTCCCACTCAGGCGGGGCGGCGACGACGATGCCTTCGATCCAATCCGAGCCGTCGAGCCGCTCGAGGCTCTCGGCCAGGAGCGGCCGGTCGTTGAGGCGCGCGAACGCCTTCGGCCGATCGAGGCCGAGCCGATCACCCTGTCCCGCCGCAGCCAGAATCGCCCACACGCTCATCGGTGAGCGAGGTTACTAAGCGTCTGTGCGGCAGGCGCCGAGGAGAATGCGCCGGTGACGCCGTACCCTGAGGTCGAGCCGCACGCCCGAGGCATGCTGGACGTCGGAGACGGCGACCTCGTCTACTGGGAGGTCTGTGGCAACCCTCGCGGGAAGCCCGCCGTCGTCTTCCACGGCGGGCCCGGTTCGGGCTGCTCGCCGTTCTTCCGCACTCTCTTCGATCCGTCTGCATACCGCGCGGTGCTCTTCGACCAGCGGAACTGCGGTCGCAGCAGGCCGCACGCAAGCGACCCCGAGACGAGTCTCGACGCGAACACCACGCAGAACCTCGTCGCCGACGCGGAGCGCCTGCGCGAGCACCTCGGCATCGACCGCTGGCTCGTCCTCGGCGGCTCGTGGGGCAGCACGCTCGCGCTCGCCTACGCCACGGGCCACGCCAAGCGTGTTTCCGAGATGGTCCTCTCCGCGATCACGACCGGCCGGCATGCGGAGTTCGACTGGCTCTTCCGGGGCGGCCTCGCGCGCTTCTTCCCGGAAGAGTGGGCGCGCCTGCGAGAGGGCCTGCCCGACGAGTGGGACGGCGACGTCGCGGACGGGTACCACCGGCTCCTCGAGGACGCCGGCCCTGCCGTCCGGCGGCGTGCCGCGGAGGCGTGGTGCCTGTGGGAGTCGGCCACGCCTGCCTGGCCGCCGACCCGAGGCTTGGCGGAACGGTTTCACGATCCCGACTACGCGCTGGCGTTCGCTCGCATCGTGACGCACTACGTGCGCCACAACGCGTGGCTCGAGGACGGCGCGCTACTGCGGGACGCCGGCGTTCTCGCCGAGGTCCCCGGCGTTCTCGTGCACGGCCGGTTCGACTTCCAGGCGCCGCTCGAGAACGCCCACGCGCTCCGGTCGGCGTGGCCGCGTGCCGAGCTCGTGGTCGTCGACGAAGCCGGCCATGTGCCGACGGCGGCGATCACCCGCGAGCTGGTCCGCGCGACGGACCGGTTTCGCTAGGCCTTCGCGGCGACCTTCTGCTTGCTACCGCGCTTGGACGTGCCCACTCCGGCGAGGATGTCGTCGAGCCACTCGGCGGCCTCCTCCTCGTCCATGCCCTTCGCGTACATGAGCTCGGAGACGAGGATCTTCTTGGCCTTGACGAACATCTGCTTCTCGCCCGTGGACAGGCCCTTCTCGTGGTCTCTGAGGGAGAGGTTCCGGACGACCTCGGCGAGCTCGAAGATGTCGCCGGTCTTGATCTTGTCGCGGTTGTGCTTGAAGCGGCGGTTCCAGTTCTTCGGCATCGCGGTGCCGCCGCCGGTGAGTGCCTTCAGGACCTGCTCGACGGTCTTTCCGTCGATCACCTTGCGGAGCCCGACGCGCTCGGCGTTCTCCGCGGGGACGTTGACCGTCATGTCGTTGTGCAGGATCTGGATCGTGAGGTACTCGCGTTCTTCGCCGAGCACCTTCCGCTTCTCTTTCTTGACCACGGTCCCGGCGCCGTGGTGCGGATACACGACCTTGTCGCCCACCTTGTACAAGCCCGACCTCCCGGTTCTGTCGCTCATTCACCAAAACCGCCGGCGGGTTGGTTCAACCGCCGGCGAACAAGGCCAGTATAGCGAAAGCGCCTCGAAAAGGCCAGGTTTTCCAGGGATTTTTCGGAACGAGCGAGAAAAATCCCTGCTCAGAGCCTTAGGCGGCCTGCTCCGAGCTGCGCTCCAGTGCGGCGGAGACCGCCCGGCGGAGAGTCTCGGCCGGGACGAGCTCGATTCCCTTGCGCGCCTTCGTATCGACGGGCACGACCACCGTGCCGAGCCCGAGCTTCGCGCACTCCTCGAGCCGCCGCTCGGCCTGGGCCGCGGGGCGCAGCCGGCCGGTGAGCCCGATCTCGCCGAAGGCGGCCGTGCCCGACCGCACCGCCGCGCCGCGCGCCGCGGAAGCAATTGCCAGCGCGACCGCGAGATCGGCTCCGGGCTCGTCGATGCGCACACCGCCTGCGACGTTGACGAAGACGTCTGCCTGGCCGAGCGCGAGCCCAGCGTGGCGGGAGAGAACCGCGACGATCATGGCGAGGCGCTTCGGGTCGACTCCAGTGCCGACGCGGCGCGGCATCGCGAGGTCGGTGGGCGCGACGAGCGCCTGTACCTCGAGGAGCAGCGGCCGCGTGCCCTCGAGGGCACACCCGACGGCGGAGCCGACCTCGCCCGTCGAGCGGCCGAACAGCTCCGACGGGTCGGGCACGCCTTGCAGGCCGGTGCCGGTCATCTCGAAGACCC
>JBKPFD010000301.1:0-3475 GCA_046729155.1 Actinomycetota bacterium | reverse complement strand
GGCGAAGACAGGCGCGGCCGCGACGCCGCCGAGGATCGCCGGGGCCGCGGCTCCGGCGAAGGCGAGGACCGCTCCGGCGGCAGCGGAAGCGGCAACAGCGGCCGCGGTAGCTCAAACCCGCCTCCGCCGCCGCCCCCTTCCGGCGGCGGGAGCTCCGGGCCTCCGCCGGCAGTCGCGCCTCCGCCGCCTCCACCTCCGCCTCCTCCACCTCCGACCGAGACCAGGAGCGGCAACTCTGGCCCGGGCAGCGGCAGCTCGGGGAGCGGCTCCAGCGGGAGCGGCTCGAGCGGAAGTGGCTCAAGTGGAAGCGGCTCCAGCGGAAGCGGCAGCGGCTCTAGCGGCAGCGGCTCTGGCGGCGGCGGAGACGACGACTAACCGGCGCTAGAGCCGGTCTCTCAGCTCCGAGAGCGCGGCCCAGCGCGAGTCGAGCTCCTGGTCGTCGTGCTCGTGCGGCTGGATGTTGAGGTCCGCCCCGCACACCGGACAGAGACCGGCGCAATCCGGCCGGCAGAGGATCTGATCCGGCAGCGCGAGAACGAGCGCGTCGTGCGCCCAACCCGAGAGGTCGAGCCGGTCGTCGGTGACGTAGGGCGTCCGGAGCTCATCCGACTCGCCGGGGCTCGTGGCCTGGTACTCGCGGGCCGAGACCGGGACGTCGAGGACCGCGTCGGCAAGGCACCGGTAGCAGGGACCGTGCAGCCGGCCGGTGTAGGCGAGCTCGAAGACGGTGCCGCTGGAGACCCGGCTGACGAGAAGGTCGGCCCGCACGTTCTCGGGCACGGGCAGGTAGCGCTGGCCGCCCAGCATGAGCGGCTGCAGCTCGACTTCCTTCGTCTCTCGATGCTCCTCGCCCGGCCTCAACCGGAGCGAGCGCAGGCTGAAGCTGGTCATGCCTGCAGGGTAGCGCCGGCGAGGTGCGCTAGTACTGCGGCTCTTCGTTGTCGGAGCCGGGGGCTCCGACGCCTGCGACGACGGTCTCCTGCGACCGCTCGTGCAGTCGCTCGCGCCCGCGCTTGACCGCGCCGAGGAACTTGTCGAGGTTGACCTCGAGGGTCGACAGGATGCTGTCCGCCCAATCCTCCATCTCGAGCCTCGTCTCCCGCGCCTGGCGGCGAGCCTCCTCGACGATGTCCTGAGCCTGGCGCTCGGCGAGCCGGACGATCTCCGTCTGCGACGCCTCGCGCGCCGCCTGCTCCCGCGCCTCGCCGAGCAGCCGGTCGCATTCGCGCTTCGCCTCGGCGAGCATCTCCTGCCGTTCCTTCACGATCCAGCGCGCCTGCTTGATCTCCTCGGGGATCGTGGCGCGCATCTGGTCGAGGATCTCGTAGATCTCCTCGCGGTCGATTCGAACCTGGTCGGTCAAAGGGACGGCCTTCGCGTTGTGGACCAGGTCGTCGAGCTTGTCGATGAGCACTAGGACGTCCATGGGCCGGAGTGTACTCGTTGAAGCGGAGAAACCTCTATTCCTGCGGGGAAAGCGGAGCTCCCGGCTTTCCCTGCGGGAACAGCTCGGCGAAGCGCCGGGCAACCGGTTCCGGGACGAGCTCGTCGACGTTGCCGCCGAACGAGGCCACCTCCTTGACGCCGCTCGAGGAGACGAAGCTGTACTGCGGGTTCGACATCAGGTAGACGGTCTCGACATCGGGTGCGAGCGTGCGGTTCAGGTGGTGCATCTGGAACTCCCACTCGAAGTCGGAGATCACGCGCAGCCCCTTGACCATGGTCTTCGCGCCCCAGCGCTTCGCGAATTCGACAACGAGCTCGGAGAAGACGTCGACCTCGATGTTGTCCTCGTTTCGGAGCGCCTCCTCGAGGAAGCCGACTCGCTCGTCGACCGAGAACATCGTGCGCTTGTGGCTCGGCTCGCGCACGACGCCGACCACGACGCGGTCGAAGATCGCGGCGGCGCGCTTGATGATGTCCAGGTGGCCGAGGGTCACCGGGTCGTAGCTTCCCGGGCAGATCGCGGTGCGGAGATCGTTCGGCGTCACTCGTGCTCGAAGAGGGTGATGCGGACGGAGCCGTAGGTGCGGCTCGTGCGCTCCGCGAGAGGCGGCAGCTCGGGGTGCTCGCGGGCGGGCGTCTCGACGACGACGAGGCCGTCCTCGGCGAGCACGGCGGGCACGTAGGTCGCGAGCGTGGGCTGAAGGGAGTCGAACATCCGGTAGGGCGGGTCGACGAGCACGAGATCGTAACGCCTGCCCGCCGCGGCCTCTGCGGCGAGAGCCCGGCGCGCGTCCGTCTTCAGGATCGCCGCGCCCATCAGGCCGAGCTTCTCGAGGTTGCGTTCGATGGTTCGCTGCGCCTCGCGGTCGGCCTCGACGAAGACGGCGCTCTCGGCTCCGCGGGACAGGGCCTCGAGGCCCATGGCTCCGGAGCCGGCGAAGAGGTCGAGGACGGCCGTCTCGTCGACCGGGCCGACGAGGTTGAACACCGCCTCGCGCACCCGGTCTCCGGTCGGCCGCGTGTCGCCCTTCGGCGCGAAGATGCGGGCGCCCTTGCGACTGCCCGCGATGATCCTCACGCCTGCAACTCGCGGCCAGCGAAGACTCGCTCGACCTCCTCGTCGATCGGGCCTTCGTAGTCGACGAGCTCCTCGGCCCAGCGCCGCGCCTGCTCGAGCAGCTTGCGGTCGGTCCGCAGCCGCGTGAAGCGGAGATCCGAGAGGCCGGCCTGCTTCGTTCCCAGCAGCTGGCCCTCGCCGCGAATCTCGAGATCCGTCTCCGCGAGCTCGAAGCCGTCGTTCGAGGCGACGAGCGCCTCGAGGCGCGCCTGCGCCGAGTCCGTGAGCGCCTCCTTCGGGCGCGACACGAGCAGGCAGTACGACTGCTCGGCGCCCCGCCCAACCCGGCCCCGCAGCTGGTGCAGCTGGGCGAGCCCGAAGCGGTCGGCCTCCTGCACGATCATGATCGTCGCGTTCGGCACGTCGACGCCGACCTCGATGACCGTCGTCGCGACGAGCACGTCGAGCTCGCGGGCCTTGAAGCTCGCCATCAGCTCGCGCCGCTCCGCAGGCTTCAACCGCCCGTGCAGGAGCCCGACGCGGTAGCCCTTCAGCTCGCCCTTTCGCAGCCGCTCGGCCTCGCGCTCCGCTGCTCGCGCGACCGATGTCTCCGACTCCTCGATCAGCGGGCAGACGACGTACGCCTGGCGGCCGGCGTCGAGGTGCCTGCGGAGCCGCCGGTACGCCTCGCTCGAGCGCTCCTCGGTCACCCAGGCCGTCTTCACAGGCTTCCGGTTCGCGGGCGGCTTCGCGATCTCGCTCACCGACAGGTCGCCGTAGACCGTGAGTGCGAGGGTGCGCGGGATCGGCGTGGCGGTCATGTGGAGCACGTGCGGAGACTGCCCGCCCGTGATCGCGCGCCGCTGCTCGACTCCGAAGCGATGCTGCTCGTCGACCACCGCGACGGCGAGCTCGGCGAACTCGACCTGCCGCTGGATGAGCGCATGCGTTCCGACGGCGATCTGTGCGTCC
>JBKPFD010000300.1:0-9248 GCA_046729155.1 Actinomycetota bacterium | reverse complement strand
CCCGCGCGTACGTGCTCGAGGTGGGACGGGTCGCGCTCGAGGGCACGACCGACGAGCTCGCTCGCAACGAAGCCGTCCGCAGGTCATACCTCGGTTACTAGCCGTGGCGGACTTCGCGCAGCAGATCGTGAGCGGGCTCTCGTCGGGCGCGATCTACGCCAGCGTCGCCCTCGCGATCGTGATCATCTACCGCTCGACCGGAGCGGTGAACTTCGCCCAGGGCGAGATGGCCACGTTCACGACGTTCATCGCCTGGACGCTCGTCGACCACGGCCTCGGCTACTGGGGCGCGTTCGCGCTGACGCTGCTGATCGCTTTTGTGGGCGGGATCGCGCTCGAGCGCGTCCTCATCCGGCCGGTCGAAGACGCGCCGGTCGTGACCGTGGTCATCCTCACGATCGGGCTGTTCATCGGGCTGAACGGCCTCATGAACTGGATCTGGTCGGCGCAGGTGCGCTCGTTCCCGCCCAACCGGCCGTTCCCGACGCGAACGATCGAGGTCGGCGGCGTCGCGATCTCGATCCAGGACATCGGGATCATCGCCGTCACGCTCGCGCTCGTCGCAGCGCTCTACCTGCTCTTCCAGCGCACGAAGGTCGGGCTCGCCTTGCGCGCCGCCGCGCTCGACCGCGACTCGAGCCGGCTCGTCGGCGTGCGCGTCGGCTGGATGCTCGCCCTGGGCTGGGGGCTCGCGGCCGCCCTCGGCGCGGTCGCCGGGCTCTTCACGGCCGCCGCCTTCCCGCCGCTCGAGCCGAACATGATGCGCGCGGTCCTGATCTACGCCTTCGCCGCCGCGGTGCTCGGCGGGCTGTCCAGCCCGATCGGAGCGGTCGTCGGCGGATTGGCGCTCGGCGTGACCCTGAATCTGCTCAGCGCCTACGTCGACTTCATCGGCACGCAGCTGCGGCTGCCGGTCGCGCTCGTCCTCATCCTCGGCGTGCTCCTCGTCCGGCCGGCGGGGCTCTTCGGTCGGGTGGCGGTGCGGCGCGTATGAGGATCGCGCGTTTTGTAGTCACCGGGCTCGCGCTGGCGGTCGGCGTTGTCGCCGTGTTCGTCGCCCCGCGGTGGGTGAGCGACATCGACCTCGCCGAGATGGGCGTCTGGTTCATCGCCATCCTCGGCCTCAACATCGTCACGGGCTACACGGGTCAGATCTCGCTCGGCCACGGCGCGTTCATGGCCGCGGGCGGCTACACGACCGCGATCCTGGTCGCCGACCACGGCGTGCGCGACCTCTGGACGATCCCGCTAGCGGGCCTGGTCGGCGGTCTTGCCGGGTTCGTCGTGGGCATTCCGGCGTTGCGCCTGAGCGGGCTCTACCTCGCGCTCGTCACGTTCGGCCTCGCCGTCGCGACTCCTCAGATCCTGAAGTGGGACAAGATCGACGGTTTCACCGGCGGCAGCGGCGGGATCCAGCTCTTCAACGAGGAGGGCTTGACCGGCAAGGGGTTCGAGGACGTCGAGGTCTTCGGGCACTCGCTCACGTTCACGCGGGCCGTGCACTACCTGACGTGGGCGATCGCCGGCGCGCTGCTCCTGCTCGCCTGGCTGATCCTGCGCGGCGCGCCCGGGCGTGCGTTCCGGGCGACGCGCGACTCGGAGATCGCCGCGGCGGCCTCGGGCGTGAACCTCGCCGCCTACAAGACGACCGCGTTCGCGATCAGCGCGTTCTACGCGGGCGTCGCCGGCGCGTTGTACGTGATCGCCGCGGCGTTCGTCAATCCCGACACGTTCCCGGTCGCGCTCTCGCTGACGCTGCTCGTCGGGGCGGTCGTCGCCGGGCTCGGCTCCCTGTGGGGGCTCGTCGCCGGCGCCGCCTTCATCACGTTCGTCGACGACGTCGCGGAGAACGTCTCGACGGCGCCGGGAGTGCCGGACACCATCTACGGGCTCGTGCTCGTCCTGCTCGTGTTGCTGCTTCCGACCGGCGTCGCCGGCGGCCTGCGCAGGCTTCTCAGTCCGCTAACAAGTCGGTTGTAGACTCGGTCTTAGCTCCCGATGGGCGGCAGGATCCTTCTTCTCGCTGCGGCGGTCGCGCTCGCCGTCGGCATTCCCGGCGCTTTCGCCGGCAGCGCCGCGGACCCGGGCGTGACCTCGAGCTCGATCCTGATCGGCGGGACGACGCCGCTCTCCGGCTCGGCGCAAGCGTTCGCATCCGTCGCGAAGGGCGCGAACGCGTACTTCAAGTACGTCAATGCCCGCGGCGGCGTCTTCAAGCGCAAGATCAACTACAAGTTCGTCAACGACGCCTACAACCCCGCCGAGACGGTGCGGCAGACGCGGCAACTCGTGCAGGAGGACAAGGTTTTCGCGATCTTCAACTCGCTCGGCACCGAGCACAACCTCGCGATCCGGCCGTACCTGAACGAGGTCGAGGTGCCGCAGCTGTTCGCGGCCACAGGCGCGACGACGATGGGCCGCGACCACAGCCAGTACCCGTGGACGATCGCCTACCAGCCGACGTACATCGCCGAGGGCGCGATGTACGGCTCGTACATCCGCCGCACGATGCCGACCCGTCGGATCGCGATCCTGTACCAGGACGACGACTACGGCAAGGACCTGATCAATGGGCTGCAGCGCGGGCTCGGGCCGCGGGCGAGCCGCATCGTCGCCCGCGAGGGGCACGCGGCCACCGACGACAACGTCGAGTCGCAGGTCGCGAAGCTGAAATCGTCAGGCGCGACCGTGCTCATGCTCTTCACGACGCCGAAGTTCACGATCCAGGCCTTCCAGTACGTGAACAAGCTCGGATGGAAGCCGAAGATCTTCGTCAACGCCGTCTCGAGCGCGTCGAACATCATGACCATCAGCTCGAGCCGCGGCGAGAACAAGCGCGTCGAGGGCGCGATCTCGATCGTCTTCCTCAAGGACCCGAACGACCCGAAGTGGGCGCGCGACCCTGGGGTGAAGCTCTACCGGCAGATCATGCGCAAGTACGGCAGCGGGAACCCGAAGGACGTCTACAACGTCTACGGCATGGCCGTTGCGTACTCGTTCGTCGACGCGCTGCGGCACGCGGGGCGTAATCCGACGCGGCGCTCCGTGATGAACGCCGTGCTGCGGCTCAACGAGACCAAGAACCCCTTCGTGCTCCCCGGCATGAGCGTGCGCACGAGCGCGAACGACCACTACCCGCTCGACCAGGCGCGGCTCGAGCGCTGGTCCAAGGGCAAGTGGATCTCGTTCGGCGGGCTGCTCAAGGCGCGGAGCTAGCGCGGACGACCGCGCCCAGCGAAGCGAGGGCGGCGATCGGGGCGCCGACGAGCGGCGCGAAGGTGAGCAGGGCGGCGTCGACGACGCACACCCCGGCGAGGATCAGCACCGTTCGCCGGTCGACTTCGTTTCGGCGATGGAGGAGGAGCGCTCCCGCCAGCGCGAAGATCGCTCCGGAGGCGACCCAGTCGAGGGCGATCAGGATCTCGGCCCCGCCGCTGTAGTCGTCCGAGTCGTCGCGCAGCTGCGCGATGGCCGCGATGCCGGCGACGACCGCGATGAGGAAGAAGTAGCCGGCTAACGCGATCGGTGCGGCTCGCACCGCGGAAGCGTATGGTCTCACGGTGCCGCTCGGGCTGGCCGCGGAGCTCTTGGATGCGTCGCTGGACGAGCTCTGCGCGGAGGCCCGTCGGGCTCGCGATGTCGGGCACGGCACGCTCGTCACGTACTCGCCGAAGGTCTTCATCCCGCTGACGAAGCTCTGCCGGGACGTCTGCCACTACTGCACGTTCGCGCGTCCGCCGCGCCGTGGCGAGCGGGCGTTCATGAGCGAGGACGAGGTGCTCGACGTGGCGCGCGCGGGTGCCGCCGCCGGATGCCACGAGGCGCTCTTCACGCTCGGCGACAAGCCCGAGCTGCGCTATCGCGTGGCGCGCGAGGAGCTGGTCGCCCTCGGCTGCGGGTCGACGCTCGAGTACCTGGCGCGCTGTGCCCGGCTCGTGCTCGAGGAGACCGGGCTGCTCCCGCACGCGAACCCGGGCGTGCTCGCACGCGAGGACGCCGGGGCTCTCCGAGAGGTGAGTGTTTCGCAGGGCGCGATGCTCGAGACGGTCGCGGAGCGGCTGTCGAGGCGGGGCGGGCCGCACTTCGGATCCCCGGACAAGCTCCCGGCGCGGCGGCTGGAGACGATCGCGGCCGCCGGCGAAGCGCGGGTGCCGTTCACGACCGGGATCCTGATCGGCATCGGCGAAACGCGGCTCGAGCGCGTGGAGGCGTTGCTCGCGATCCGGGAGCTCGGGGAGCGGTACGGCCACGTCCAGGAGGTCATCGTCCAGAACTTCCGGGCCAAGCCGGGAACGCGGATGGCCGCGGCGCCGGAGCCGTCGTTCGACGAGCTGCTGTGGAGCGCAGCCGTCGCGCGGCTCGTGCTCGGGCCGGCCTGGAACGTGCAGGTGCCGCCGAACCTGAGCTATGACGACTTCCCGCGTCTGCTCGACGCAGGGATCAACGACTGGGGCGGGATCTCGCCGGTGACGGTCGACCACGTGAACCCGGAGGCGCCGTGGCCGGACGTGGAGCGGTTGCGGGCGGCGACGGAGGAGCGCGGGCTGCGGCTGGCGCCGCGGCTCGCGGTCTATCCGGAGTACGTCGTCGAGGCGTCCGAGTGGCTCGACCCAACGGTCTTGCCGTACGCGCTCAGGCGTGCCGATGCCGACGGGCTGGCGCGCACGGACGAGTGGGCCGCGGGCTCAGCCATGCCCATCGCAGCCGACGCCCTCCGGGACCTCGCGCCAGGTACCCAAAACCTCCTCCCCGAGGCGATCGTAGTCGGCAATTCCGCGCACGTGGGTAACGGCTCGGGGCCAAAACTGTCACCGCCGGTCGCCGCGGCGCTCGCGAAGAGCCGCGAGCAGCTCGACCTCGACGAGGACGACGTCACCGCGCTCCTCCGTGCCCGCGGCCCCGACGCCCGCGCAGTCGTTGCGGCCGCCGACTCGCTGCGCCGCGAGGTCTGCGGCGAGACCGTCACCTACGTCGTCACGCGAAACGTCAACTACACGAACGTCTGCTACTTCCGCTGCGGCTTCTGCGCCTTCTCCAAGGGCCGCCTCGCCGCGAACCTGCGCGGCCGCCCGTACCTCGTCCCACTCGACGAGATCGCCCGCCGCGCCCGCGAGGCCTGGGAGCGCGGCGGCGTCGAGATCTGCCTTCAGGGCGGCATCCACCCGGCCTTCACCGGCGACACGTACGCCGAGATCTGCGCGGCCGTTCGCGCCGCCGTGCCCGAGCTCCACATCCACGCCTTCTCCGCGCTCGAGATCTGGCAGGGCGCCGCGACTCTCGGCGTCCCGCTGGCCGACTATCTGACGCGTCTCCGCGACGCCGGCCTCGCCTCGCTCCCGGGTACGGCCGCCGAGGTGCTGGACGACGAGGTCCGCCGCGTCATCTGCCCGGACAAGGTCACGACCGACCAGTGGCTGCGCGTCCACGACACCGCGCACCGGGTCGGGCTGCGCTCGACGACCACCATCATGTTCGGCCACGTCGACGGCCCGCGGAGCTGGGCGCGCCATCTCCTCCGTCTTCGCGCCCAGCAGCAGCGCACGGGCGGCTTCACCGAGCTCGTCCCGCTGCCTTTCGTGCACATGGAGGCGCCGATCTACCTCAAGGGCCGGGCGCGACCGGGGCCGACGTTCCGCGAGGCCGTGCTCGTCCATGCCGCCGCGCGCCTCGCGCTCCACCCGTGGGTCACGAACGTCCAGGCGTCCTGGGTCAAGCTCGGGCTCGACGGCGCGCAAGCAGCGCTCCGGGCCGGAGCGAACGACCTCGGGGGCACGCTCATGAACGAGTCGATCTCGCGTGCCGCCGGCGCGGAGCACGGCCAGGAGCTTCCGCCCGAGCGAATGGAGGCGGCGATCCGCGCGCTCGGCCGCACGCCGCGGCAGCGGACGACGCTCTATGCCGACGCACCGTCCGCGCAGGTGCGCCGCTCCTTCGGCGCGCCTCCGCTCGCCGAGTCGCGTAACCCGCACGTGAGCGACGCCGGGCTTCGCGCGCCGCCGCGCCTCGTCCGTCCGGGCCTCGCGCCGGCTCGGGCTGGATGAGCCGCCTCCGAGCGGTTCTCGGCACCGCCGGCTTCCTGCTGCTCGGCGGCCCGATGCTCATGGCCGGGCTCGTGCCCTGGCTGCTCACCCGCTGGGACGCCGACGAGACGCCGATCGCTCTCCGCGTCCTCGGTGCGCTCCTGATCGCCGCCGGAGCCGTGCTGGTCGTCGAGGCGTTCGCCAGGTTCGCGCTCGAAGGCCGCGGCACGCCGATGCCTTGGGCGCCGCCGCCGCGATTCGTCGCACGCGGGTCGTACCGGCTGACGCGCAACCCGATGTACGTCGGCGTCGTCGCGCTCATCGTCGGCCAGGGCCTGCTGCTCGGCCGCGAGATCCTCTACGCATGGGCCGCAGTCGCAGCCCTCATCTTCCACCTCTTCGTCGTCCTGCACGAGGAGCCGGGCCTGCGCCGGCGGTTCGGAGCCGAGTACGAGGACTACTGCCGCCGCGTCGGACGCTGGTCGCCGCGGCTCAGCCGGCGAAGCCCGTGACGCGCTCGGCCTCGGCCGCGTCGTAGCCCTCGGTCTTCGCGTAGAGCGATGCGAGCGCCTGCGGCCGCTCGATGGTCTCGTCGACTCCGTGCTTCGCGAGCCACCGTGAGGCCTCCTCGGCGCTGAGCGGTGCGAAGTCGACGTTCGCTGCGCAGCGGCCCGGGCGCGCCACAGCGGGATGGAGCTGGCGCACCTCCTCGTTCGTCGTCACGAGGACGAGCACGCGTAGGCCCTGGCCGATGAGCCCATCGACGACGTTGAGCAGGCGGGAGAGTCCCTGTCCCGTTCGCTCCTTCGCGTCGGCCATCAGTAGCTCGCCGGTGTCCTCGAGCAGGAGCACGCGCCAGGGCTTCTCCTGCTGCTCGCGCTCTTCCTCGGCCGCGACCGGCGCGCGGCCGGCGTGCACGGAGTGGAAGGCGAGCTCGAAGAGCTCGTCCGGGTAGGGCTCGTGAAGCAGCACGCTCATCATGTAGTCGGCGTGCTCGCCGAAGAAGGAGTCGGGGTCGACGATGTAGTGCAGCTGGCACCACGTGCGCCACTCCCAGGCGAGCGCGCGCAATGCGAATGTCTTGCCGGTGCCGGGCTTGCCGTGCCAGAGCACGAGCTGGCCGCCGTGCGCAGGCTGGAAGCCGCGCATCATCGTGTCGAGCTTCGCTTGGGTCGCTTCCGCGTAGTTGACCTCGATGTCGGACCAGGCGGGGACGGCGATCGAGCGCGACGACACCTGCGGGCCCTGCGGCCCGTACGTCCAAAAGTTGACCGTCACTTCCCTGGTCGCGCTCGGGTCGGCCGCGGGCAGCTTGGCACGGAGCTCGCGCAGCGCCTTCTCGATCGACTGCTCGTCGTTCGCCGCCGCCTCGGCGTACACGCGACCGTTGAAGAGCCCGACGTCCACGAGCGCGCCGTTCAGCTCGACGAGCGCGACGTCACGGCCCTGCGCGCTGACGCGAAGCAGCGGGTTCTCGAGCGCCGACAGCGAGTCGGCGGCGGTCGCCCACTCGTCGAGCCGCACCTGGCGCAGGCCCTGCTGGAGGAGGCGCGAGACGAAGAGCGACGCCGGCGCCGAGGACGAGTCGTCGACCGAGATGCCGTGCCGGAGGTTGAGCGGATGCTCGCGGCGCTCCATGCCTAGTCGTCCCAGAATCCCGGCTCGTCGATCGTGTCGCCCGGCCCCGTGTTCGGCGCGCCGACGGCCACGAACTCGGCGCCCTCGGGCCCTGCCTCGAACGAGCGCACCGTGTCGTTCGGCACCCGCACGGCTGTCCACGGCTCCATCTCGACGACGTCGTCGCCGACCTTCGCACGCGCGGTGCCGGACACGAGCATGTAAATCTCCTCTTGCACCTTGTGGCGGTGGCCGCTCGCCTGGCGGTGGTTCGGGGCCAGCCGGATATAGCTCACGCCGCAGCTCTCGCAGCCGAGGTCGTTGCGAAGGAAGCGGATCTCGACGTTCGGCGCGACGCCCAGGTTCGGGCCCTGGTCCGGAACGTCGGAAACCTTCACGACCTTGTAGTCAGCCATGCAAACCTCCTCGTCGCGGGGATGACGGCGAACGTACTGCCTGCTATCGTTGCCTGCAATGAGGACTGAGCTCCTCGTGTAGCGCAGGGAGCCACGCGGCACGCCGCGGCGACTCCCCCTGGCCTCTCGAATGAGAGGCTTTTTTGTTCCCGGAGGCAGCATGGAGAAGTACGAGCCAAACAAGATCGAGCCCAAGTGGCAGCAGGTCTGGGAGGACGCGCGCGCGTTCTACGTCTCGAACCCCGACGACCCCCGGCACGAGTCGCGCGAGAAGAAGTTCTACATGCTCGAGATGCTCCCGTACCCCTCCGGCACCCTGCACATGGGCCACGTCCTCAACTACACGCTGGGCGACGTCCTGACCCACTACCACCGGCGTAGCGGCAAGCTCGTGCTGCGGCCGATGGGCTTCGACTCGTTCGGGCTGCCGGCCGAGAACGCCGCCATCCGCGAGGGCGGACATCCGCGCGAGATCATCGAGCGCAACATCGAGCACATCCGCGGCGAGATGCGCCGCCTCGGCTGGGCGATCGACTGGGACCGCGAGGCCTCCGCCCACGAGCTCGAGTACTACCGCTGGACGCAGTGGCTGTTCCTGAAGTTCTTCGAGGCGGGGCTGGCCTACCGGAAGGAGGCGCCCGTCAACTGGTGCCCGTACGACCAGACGGTCGTCGCGAACGAGTACGTGATCGACGGGCGCTGCGAGCGCTGCGGGACCCCCGTCGAAGCCAGGCTCATGGAGCAGTGGTTCTTCCGCATCACCGCGTACGCCGACCAGCTGCTGAACGACCTGGCGCTGATCGACTGGCCCGAGCGCACGAAGGCCATCCAGACGAACTGGATCGGCCGCTCCGAGGGCGCCGAGATCTTGTGGCGCATAGAGGAGCTGGACATCGACATCCCCGCCTTCACGACACGGCCGGACACGCTGTTCGGCGCCACGTTCTTCGCGCTGTCTCCCGAGCACCCGCTGGTCGAACGCCTGACCGCGGGCACCGAGCATGAGGCCGAGGTCGACGAGTACGTACGCAGAACGGCAGCCCGCTCGCGGGAGGAGCGCGAGACGAAGGAGAAGGACGGCGTCTTCACGGGCCGCTACGTCGTCAACCCGGTCAACGGCGAGCGGATTCCCGTCTGGGTCTCCGACTTCGTGCTGATGGACTACGGCACTGGTGCGATCGGCGGGGTGCCCGCG
>JBKPFD010000299.1:0-3949 GCA_046729155.1 Actinomycetota bacterium | reverse complement strand
GAGAGGCGTTGCCAGGTCCGAATCGTCACTCTCCCCTCGGCGCGGCGCCACGTGCCGACCACCTTCCCCGCCACGAGGAGCGCGCCCGGCCACACGCGCGGCGTCCAGAGCTCGCCACGCTGGGTGGCGTCCGGCACCAGGAGCGCACGATCATCGCTCGTGACGCCCAAGGTATAGGCATCGCCGCTCGGTAGGAACCGGCAGGGCGCGGCCGGCGCCGGACGCTCGCGAACCGTGACTTCGTCCCGCTCGAGGATCCAGGCGTCGCCCGACGGCGTCCGCACCGGGATGAGCGTATTGCGGAGATCGTCGAACACCCCGACGGCCTTTCGCGCGACGATACCCGCCCACTTGGCGAAACCCTCCGGCGTCCCAGGACCGAAGACGTGCAGGTAGCGGCGGGCCAGTTCGAGGGTCGCCTCCACCGGATCGATCTCGGGCCGGGGCAGTGTCCATACGGTGGGCCGCCTCGCGCCTTCCCACCGGATCGCGAGCGTACCGGTGAGTGCGGCGTAGCGGAGCGCGTTTCCATGCACGCCGAGCGCCTGCCCAGCGTCGTCGTACCTCATCCGAGCCCCGCCCAGGAAGGCGTGCAAGCGAGCGGCCAGGTCCTCAGCTTTCCTGCGGGTCTTGCCGGCGTCCGGCAGCCTGCCGAGCGTGAACACGGCCAGGTCGCGTGCCGGTACCACGTATACGTGGTACCGCGGCCCCCACACCTGCACGAGCGAAGCGTCCTCCCAGGTGGACGGCCCTGCTCCTTCCACCCGGGCGTGGATCGACAGGAGAGCGGCTCTGGGCATGCTGTCCTGAAGACCGGCCCACGCCGCGCGCCGTAGCGAACGTTGCCCCGGCGGCAGCCGCCGATCCAGCGCCCCGACACGCCGTCGGAACGAGAGGATCTGCGCTCGCGTCAACCGAAGCCGCGCCCCGGTCACGTCTCATCCTCAGGGCTGGCCGAACCGCGTATACCAATCGATGCTCGTGTCGAGATCGGAAACCGGACGCCGGCGAAGAGGTGCGTGATCGCGCTCATTTGCTGCGGCTCATCTTCCCGTACCACCTTACGAAGACAAAAGAAGGGACGCGCCGGACCTCAATGGACGCCGTCGTCTACGCTCGCCGCTCATGACCGCGCCCCTCCGCGAACGCGTGCTCTCCATAGGAGCTGATCCGCGCGACACGGCCGACGAGCGCTTCCGGAAGCGCCTGCTCGTCGGCGTCGCGCTCCTCATCCTTCCGATCGCGCTCCTCTGGGGCTGCCTGTACTGGGCCATCGGCGAGCACGCGGTTGCGCTCACGCCGTGGGCCTACTTCACCGGGTCGGCAATCAGCCTCGTCGTCTTCGCGCGGACGAAGAACTTCTCGTCCCTGCGGACGGCGCAACTGCTGCTGATTCTTCTCGCGCCGGCGGCTGGGACCGTGATGCTCGGTGGCCTCCGTGAAGCCAGCGGTGTGATGCTGTGGTGTTTGTTCGCGCCGCTCGGTGCAGTCGCGTTCGACCGCCCCGCGCGCGCCTGGCCGTGGTTCGCGGCGTTCGTCGCGACGATCCTGCTCGCGATCGCTCTCTCCGAAGTCGTTCGGCCGAACGGCGCCGACCTGCCCAATGCGTTCGTCCGCACCTTCGACGTCCTCAACATCGTCGTGGTCTCGTTCGTCGCGATCCTGTTGCTCGTGACCTTCGCGCGAGGACGGGACGTCGCGCAGGCGCGCGTCGAGACGCTGCTGCTCAACGTCCTCCCGGCCGACGTCGCGCAGCGGCTGCAGTCCGATCCCAACTCGATCGCCGACCACTTCGACGAGGTGAGCATCCTCTTTGCGGACGTCGTCGACTTCACGCCGCTCTCGAGCCGACTCGACGCGCGCGAGGTAGTCGGGCTCCTCGATCGGCTCTTCACGAGCTTCGACGAGCTCGTAGACCGTTTCGACGTCGAGAAGATCAAGACGATCGGAGACTGCTACATGGTCGCGGCGGGCGTCCCGACGCCGCGGCCGGATCATGCACACGCGCTGGCGGGCCTTGCACTCGAGATGCGTGAGTGCGCGAAGACCTGCCTCCCCGAGGGCGCGGACCACGACCTTCGGCTCCGCATCGGCATAAGCTCGGGGCCAGTCGTGGCCGGAGTGATCGGGCGCCGCCGGTTCCTCTACGACCTGTGGGGCGACACCGTGAACATGGCAAGCCGAATGGAGTCGCACGGGACGCCCGACACGATCCAGGTCACGCGCTCGACCTTCGAGCTTCTGCGAGGCGACTTCGTCATCGAGCCGATCGGGCTCGTGGAGGTGAAGGGCAAGGGGAAGGTCGAGACGTGGCGCCTCGTCGGCCCTACCGAATCGTTCGCACGGAGGTCGACCGGCCTAGAGCGCCACCGGCTCGCGCCGGTCGACGCCCGTGCCGCGCTTCGGATCTCGGCCGCGGATGAGGACGAAGTGCTCCACGGCAGTGGCGCGATAGAGACGGAAGAGTGACGGCGGCTGCACGTCGCTCAGTCCCCAGCGACGGGCGATGTCCTTCTGGGATACGCGATCGAACAGCTCGATGCCGCGCTCGAGCTCGTCGCCGGTGAGCTCCTCCGCCCGGCCACTCATGTAGACGGCCTCGACGGTGCCCGGTGCCCCGGAAGAGTCGTAGATCGCGATCGCGACCTCCGGCCGGGCCGAGAGGTTCTGCGAGTGTCTCGCTTCCGGCGAAGAGACCCAGTGGAACTGCCGGTAGTCCTCTGACGCGAACCACACGGGAGAAACCCATGGGTGGCCGGTCTCGTCGGACGTGCCGAGGGCCATGTACCTGCTCGCGTCGATCACGGTCCTGGCGAGGTCGCCGAGCTCGTCCTGAATCATGCTGCTCCTTCGTCCTGAATCATGCTGCTCCTTTCGGTCGAGTCTCTATCAGCCCGACTCAAGGCGCGGGAGGCCCCAGAGCATGACGTAGAGGACTTGCGGCCGCCCCGCTGCATCGAACGCTCCAAAGGTGACCGTCGGGTTGTCGGGGTCCATCGAGTCGACGACGAAGGTGCGCTCGTCGAGCGGCAACGCCTCGGTTTCGCCGTGCTCGCTCTTGATGAGCAGACATGTGTCGGCAGCTGAGACTTCAACGCGCCGGTCGGGCCAGGCGTAGACACCTGCGAACCGCGACAAGTCGCCGGCTGCTCCAGGGCGTGCGTCCAGGCGCAGCGGCGGAACGCTGATCCCGAGCCACGGTTGCGTCAAATCGGCGAACAGCGAGCGGTACAACGCGCGACCGGTGTTGCTGTTCGCCATCAAGACGACAGCGGCGCGGTGCTCGGGCACGAGTCGGAGAACCGCCCGCTCGCCGTTGATGACGCTGTCCCACCCCCATACGCGAGTGCCGTCCCAGTCGAACCATCCCCAGCCGAGACACCAGCCGTCTAGCCATCCGTGGATGCGGGGTGCGGGCTGCGGGTGACGCAAGGACGCCAGTGCGGGATCGTCGAGATGCAGCGCTCCGAAGCGCAACATGTCCCGCACCGTCGACACCAGGCTCGTGCCCGCCGGGCCGAACGCCCGCGACACCAGCGGTTCGACCGTCACCGGGCCGTCCGCCGTCAGCTCATGACCTGAGACACGAGCGCCCGAGTCCGACTCGGTTGCGAACGTCGTCTCATGCATCCCGGTCGGCGTGAGCAACTCGGCGCGCATCGCTTCTTCCCAAGGGCTTCCCGTCGCCGTTTCGATTGCGCGCCCGAGCACGCACCAGCCGGCGTTGGTGTACGACCAAGGCACGCTCGTCGGTTCTTCCGCCGCGACTCTCTCCGCGAACCCCGAGAGCGCCTGGTCGTCCTCCTCATCGTGAGCCGCGAAATCGAATTCGAGCCCGACGCGAAGCGGGAGTCCCGAGCGGTTGGCAAGCAAGTCACGCACGGTGGCACGTTCGGCCCAGGCCGTGCCGCGCACTTCCGGGACGTACACCGCGACCGCGTCGTCGAGC
>JBKPFD010000298.1:0-3824 GCA_046729155.1 Actinomycetota bacterium | reverse complement strand
CAGGTGCTCCGGGCGCTCGGCGACGGGACGTTCTTCGTCGACCGCGACGGGATCGTCCGGCTCTGGAACCGGGCAGCCACGCTCGCGACGGGCATCGACGACGAGCAGGTCCTCGGACGCGCGCCCCAGGAGGTCATACCCGAATGGCCCGCGCTCGCCGCCGGTATCCCCGTCGCGGATGAAGGAGCCGCCGCGCGCGCCGTGACGCTGCCGCTCGACGTCGACGGCCGCGACCTCTGGCTGTCCTTCGTCGCCGTCCGCATCGCCGGCGGGGTCGTCTACGCGTTCCGCGATGTGACGAGCGAGCGGAGGCTCGAGGACGAGAAGAGCGACTTCATCGCGACGATCTCGCATGAGCTCCGAACCCCGATGACGGCGGTTTACGGTGCGGCAATCACGCTCAGCCGCCGCGAGGCCGAGCTGCGACCCGAGGAGCGGCAGATGCTTCTCGACATGATCACCACCGAGTCGGCGCGGCTGAGCCAGATCACGGAGGAGGTGCTTCTGACGAGCCAGCTCGACCGGGGCGAGCTCCGCGTGGAACGCGAGCCGGTCTCGATCGCCGAGATCATCGCCCGGGCCGTCGAGACCATGCGTGCACAGCTTCCCGCCTCGAAGACGATCGAGGTCGATGTCGACGCGGGCGTCGGAACGGCCTCCGGCGACAGCGACCGCATTCAGCAGGTGCTCGTCAATCTCATCGACAACGCGATCAAGTACGGCGGTGACCGCGTCGAGGTTCGCGCCGACAGCGCGAACGGCGTGGTCAGGATCTTCGTCGCCGACAGTGGGCCCGGCATCAGCCCGGCCGACCGGCCGCGGATCTTCGAGAAGTTCTACCGCGCCGATCCGCACCTGGCACGGGCGCCGAGCGGCACCGGCCTCGGGCTCTACATCTCGCGGGAGCTGACCGAGCGCATGGGCGGCCGGCTCGACGTGAGCCCGGAACCGGGCGGCGCAACGTTCGTCGTCGAGCTGCCGAACGCCTAGCAGTTGTAAGCCCGCCGCGATCGCGAGAGGGTGTGCAGCCATGGGCATCTTCTCCCGCGGCTTCAAAGGTCGCCGCCGCGACGACTCGCCCCCTGATCGCGTGCCGCCGGGGCAGTACGTCACGGACGACTTCCCGGTGCTCTCGGCGGGGCCGACTCCGCACACGCCGCTCGAGCAGTGGGACTTCACGATCGTCGGCGAGGTCGACGAGCCCGTGCGCTGGACCTGGGAGGAGTTCCGGGCCCTGCCGAGCGAAACGATCACAGTCGACATCCACTGCGTGACGAAGTGGTCGAAGCTCGACACGACCTGGGAGGGCGTCTCGGTCGACACGCTCCTCGAAGCCGTCGACACCGCCGCCGAGTATGTGGTCGCGTTCTGCGACGGCGGCTACACGACGAACGTCCCGGTCGAGGACCTCACGGGCGGCAAGGCGTGGGTCGCGTTCGCGTACGGAGGCGAGCCGCTCGAGCCGGAGCACGGCGGCCCCGCGCGGCTCCTCGTCCCGCACCTCTACTTCTGGAAGAGCGCGAAGTGGGTGCGCGGCCTGCGGCTCGTCCCCACCGACGAGCCGGGCTTCTGGGAGACGAACGGTTATCACCTCTACGGCGACCCGTGGAAGGAACAGCGCTACTGGGGCGACTGACCTGGCGCGTGGCCACCGTCGAAGACGTCCGCCCGGAAACGCCGCGCGTAAAGACCGTCGTCTTCGACGTGCCCGGCTGGGAAGGCCACCGTGCCGGCCAGCATGTCGACGTCCGCCTGACGGCGGAGGACGGCTACCAGGCGCAGCGCAGCTATTCGATCGCGTCGTCGCCGAACGAGTCCCGCCTCGAGCTGACCGTCGAGCGGATCGACAACGGCGAAGTCTCCCCGTACCTGACCGAAGAGGCGCGGCCGGGAGATCAGATCGAGATCCGTGGCCCGGTCGGCGGCTTCTTCGTCTGGGACCCGGACCCAGGTGGCCCGGTGCTACTCGTCGGCGGCGGTTCGGGAGTCGTGCCGCTGATGGCCATGGCCCGCCAGCGCGCTGCGCACGGGGACGAGGTCCCGACGACGCTGCTCTACTCCGCGCGCACCTGGAACGACGTCATCTACCGCGACGAGCTCGAGCGGCTGGCCGGCGACGGGCTCGACGTCGTCTACACCCTGACCCGCGAGCAGCCCGAGGGCTGGCGGGGATATGCGCGCCGGGTCGACCGCGAGCTCCTGGCCGAGGTCGCGCCGGAAGGCCTCGCGCTCGCTTTCGTCTGCGGCCCGACGCCGTTCGTCGAGGCCGTGGCGTCTGCGCTCGTCGACCTCGGACACGACCCGTACCGGATCAAGACCGAGCGCTTCGGCCCGACAGGAGGCTGAGATGGACGAGCTGCGACTGGACGGAAACGCTGCGGCCGGGGAGCTTCGGGAGGTGTTCGCGGCAGAGATGACCACGGCGGTCGGCACCTGTCGAAGCTGCGGCGCGGTCGATGCGGTCGGCGCCGTGCACCTCTATGTGGCGGCGGGGCTCGTCTTGCGCTGCCCACACTGCGACGCGGTCCTGATGCGGATCGTCGACACCGGCACGCGCGTCTGGCTGGACATGAGCGGCGTGCGCTCACTGGAACTTCGCCTTGACATGTGACCTTTTGGTCACGTATCATCGCAGGCGTGACCGACGACGACCGTGTGTTCAAGGCGCTCGCCGACCCGACGCGGCGCTTCCTGCTCGACCTGCTCTTCGCGCGTGACGGCCGCACGCTGACGGAGCTCGAGTCGGAGCTGGAGATGACGCGCTTCGGCGTCATGAAGCACCTTCGAGTCCTCGAAGACGCGGACCTCGTCGTCACGCGCCGATCGGGTCGGGAGAAGCTCCACTTCCTGAACCCGGTTCCGATCCGGCTGATCCACGACCGGTGGATCGACAAGTACACGGAGCGCCAGATCTCGGCGCTGGCAGAGCTCAAGACCCAACTGGAGGAGACGGCATGACGACGAAGACCGAAACGGGAGTGACCACTCAGGTCTACCAGGTGTTCATCAACGCGACGCCTCAGGCGATCTGGGACGCGATCACGAGCCCCGAGTGGACGCAGCGGTACGGCTACCGCGCGCCGGCCGAGTACGACCTACGGCCCGGGGGCAAGTATCGCGGGCTCGCCTCAGTGGAGATGAAGGCGCAGGGCGCCCAGGAGGTGCTCGTGGACGGCGAGGTGATCGAGGCCGATCCGCCGCACAAGCTCGTCCAGACGTGGCGCGCGCTCTGGGAGCCCGAGCTCGAGGCCGAGGGCTTCACGCGAGTGACGTGGGAGACCCGCGAGGAGATGGGCGGGATCACGCGCCTGACGGTGACGCACGAGCTCGAGGGCGCCCCGAGACATGCGGAGCAGGTTGCCGGCGACGCGCCGCTGGAGCAGGGCGGCGGCGGCTGGAGCTGGGTCCTGAGCGACCTGAAGACGCTGCTCGAGAGCGGCAAGTCGCTCGCGGCCTGAGCTGCGCGTTCTGTGGAGACCCCGCGCGAGCGGGGTCTCCACCCACCGGCAAACCGAACGCGGGCGTCTCGCGTACTAGCCGGGCGACCAGTCACTCCACACAGGGGAGGGGTTTCAATATGCAGGGCAAGTCCTCACGGCGATCGCGTGCGTTCATGATCGCCGTCGTCGTCCTTCTGACGGCACTCGCCGTGCCGGTCGCTGCGACGGCCGCCGTCGAGACGTTCCACCGCTTCGAGGCCGTCGCGACCGCCAACTACACGATCCCGGAGACGTGCCCCGACGGGTCGACCGTCACGAAGCTCGTGCAGGTCATCGGCGGCCACGAGGACGAGGCCGAGAACGGCGTAATGACCCTCGACAACG
>JBKPFD010000297.1:0-5309 GCA_046729155.1 Actinomycetota bacterium | reverse complement strand
GGCAACCGAGATTCTTACATCAGTCTCGTGGGCTCGGAGATGTGTATAAGAGACAGGGATGGCATCGCCCTGGCCCCCGCCGGAGCAGATCGCCGCCAGGCCGAGCCCGCCGCCGTTCCGCCGCAGCTCGTGCACCATCGTCCCGAGGATGCGCGCTCCGGAGGCACCGAGTGGATGCCCGAGCGCGACGGCGCCGCCGTTCACGTTCACCCTCTCCTCGTCCGCGCCGAGCATCTTCGCCGAATTGAGCACAACCGAGGAGAACGCCTCGTTCAGCTCGACCCGCTCGACGTCGTCGATCGACTTGCCGGCCTTCTCGAGCGCGATCGCCCCGGCGCGAGCAGGCGTGCGCGCGAGGTACGCGAAGTCGTCGGCGACGTAGCCCTGCGAGACGATCGTCGCCAGGATCTCGAGGCCCCGCCGCTTCGCGAACTCCTCGCTCGTGACCACGACCGCACCCGCCCCGTCGTTCACCCCCGGCGCGTTACCCGCTGTCGTCGTCCCCTCGGGGTCGAAGACCGGCTTCAGCGCCGCCAGCTTCTCGAGCGACGTGTTGCGCCTCGGGCCCTCGTCGACCTCGACGTCGCCGACGGGGACGATCTCGTCGGCGAACCGCCCCTCGTCGATCGCCTTGACGGCGCGCTCGTGCGAGCGCAGCGCCCAGCGGTCCTGCTCCTCGCGCGAGATGCCCAGCTCGCGGGAGACGAAGGAGGCCTGCTCGATCATGTGGCGCTTGTCGAACGTCGAGGTGAGCCCGTCGTGGGTCATCGAGTCGATCAGCGTTCCGTCGCCGAGCCGGTAGCCGAAGCGCGCCTTCTTGAGGATGTACGGAGCGTTCGACATCGACTCCATGCCGCCGGTGACGATCACTTCGCGGTCGCCGGCGCGGATCATCGAGTCCGCGATCTCGACCGCCCGGATGGACGAGGCGCAGACCTTGTTGATCGTGTCGGCGCCGACCTCCTTCGGGATGCCCGCCCCGATCGCAGCCTGCCGCGCTGGCGCCTGACCGGCTCCCGCCTGCAGCACCTGGCCCATGATCACGTACTCGACCTCGTCGGGCTCGACCCCGGCCCGGCTGAGCGCCTCACGGATCGCGATCGCGCCGAGCTCCGTCGCCTCGTGCTCGGCGAGGCCGCCGCCGAGCCTCCCGAAGGGCGTTCGGACGGTGGAGACGATCACGGAGCGTGCCATGCAGATGAGCGTAACAACGGCGATCGCCGCTGCGCCGCCGCCGGAGCCGTACATTTCGGGGCCGGATCGCGAACGAGCCCGACCCACCCGTTATCGCCCTCGTCGACGCGCGTAACGTGCTCCGCTCGCTGTGGCCGAACATCCCGGAGGACGAGCTCGTCGAGAGCACGGGCCGCTGGGCCGAGGAGCGCGGCTACGAGCCCGTGATCGTGTTCGACGGCGCCGCTCCCCCGGGCGGCGTCGGGACCGGCCGTGAGAGCGCGGACGACTGGCTCGCACGCGAGGCGGAGCGCCTGGCGCGCGAAGGCCGACCGTACTGGCTGGTCACGTCGGACCGCGAGCTCCGCAAGCGGGCCGGGCGGCACGCGGAGAAGATCGTCGGCGGCGGCAGCTTCGCGCGCGAGCTGCGGGGGCTCAGGTGACGACGCCGTGCCGCACCGGCTGAACGGCGCCCGCGTCCGCGAGCTCGGGCCGACGCTGGTCGGCGGCCTCCTGCTCCTCGCCGCAGGGCTTTGGGCGTTCGGCGCCATTGCCGACGAAGTGGCGGAGGGCGACACGGGCTTCGACGACCGGCTTGCGCGCTGGCTGCATGCGCACGCGACCGACTCGCTGACGACGTTCTTCAAGGCCGTGACGGAGCTCGGGAACGGCGTCGTCCTCGCCGGCGTGGCGGCGATCGCCGCGTACCTCCTCGCGCGCCGCGGTCACCGGCGCGACGCCTTGCTCGTCGTCCTCGCCTTCGTCGGCGCGGAGGTCCTCAGCTACGGGCTCAAGCTCGGCTTTCGCCGCGACCGGCCCTTCTTCACCGACCCGCTCGCGTCCGAGAGCACGTACTCCTTCCCCAGCGGCCACTCCACGGTCTCGCTCGCGACGTACGGTGCGCTCGCGGTCGTTCTCGCGCGGCACGTTCCGAGACGCTGGCGGCTCGCCGTGCTCGGCGGAGCTGCGCTGCTCGTCTCGCTGATCGGCTTCAGCCGCCTGTACCTCGGCGTCCACTACCTCTCGGACGTGCTCGCCGGGTTCGCGGCCGGAACCGCGTGGCTCGCGCTCTGCGTCGTCGCACTCGATCTCCACGAGCGCTTCAGACAGCGGGCTCAGACCTCGCGGTAGCGGGCCTGCACCAGCGAGAAGAGCCCGTAGGCGAAGAGGCCGAGAGCGACGAGCACGAGGAGCGTCGTGCCGTACTCGGCCGTCGCCACCTTGCCGAGCGCGCCGTCGAGCCCGATCGCCTCCTCGGGGTCGTACTCGTACGCCGCTTTGAGCAGGAAGAGTCCGGCAAGGGCGAAGACAACGGCACGCGCGAGGTGACCGGCGATGCCCAGCGCGATGTACCAGCGGCGCTCGTCCTTGCCCATCTGCTCTTCCTTCAGGTCGTCGCGGAACTGTTGACTCAGCGCACGGTAGAGGTTGAAGAGGGCCGCCCCGAGGATGCCGAGCCCGATCGCGGCAACGAGCCAGCGGCCTGCGGGCTGTTCGAGCAGCCACCCGGTCGCGCGGTCCTCCTGCTGTCCGCCGCCGCCGGCCTCGTCGGCCTGGAAGACGAGCGTCGCGCAGAGGACTGCGAGCGATCCGTACAGCACGCCCTTGCCCACGTTCGCCAGCCGCTTCCAGACGCTCACGTCCTCCCCGGTCTCGAGCTCCTCGCCGAGGATCGCCTGGACGAAGCGCCAGAGTGCGTAGCCGGCGAGCCCGACGGCGAGAGCGCCGAGCAGGAATCGGCCCCACGTGTCGTCGGCAAGCGTCCGCAATGCTCCCTGCCGGTCCTCGAGCTTGCCGCCGAGCCCGAACGCGACCTGGAGCGCGAGCACGGCGACGAGGCAGAACGTGATTCCGCGCGCGAGGTGGCCCAGGCGCGCGAGGCGCTGCGCCCACGTGCCGGTCGCAGCATCCTCGACCTCCTGCCTGGCCTCGCCGACGCTGGTCATGCCCGGTGCCCTACCCGGGGCACGTCCGCAGGAAACGGAACGAGACCGCGAAACCACTAGTGCGTGAGCGACGCGGTTCAGATCGCCGGCGCCGTCGCGATCCTCGTCGCGTACGCGCTCGGCCAGTTCAAGGTCGTCGACGTGCGGTCATACGTGTACCTGGGGCTCAACCTCTTCGGCGCCGTCGCCTTGGGCGTGATCGCGTACGTCGAGGAGCTCTGGGGGTTCCTGCTGCTCGAGATCGCATGGACGGGCGTCTCCGCCTGGGGCATCGTCACGCGCCTGCGCGAGGAGCGTTCGGCGCAGCCTTCAGGTTCCTGAAAGCGCGTGCGAAGGCGCTTTCTCGCTTTTGGCAAGCCCTAACCGAACGAAAGCCCGGGCTTTGCAAGCGGCCGCTTACCCTCGGGTATCGGAACGTATCCAAAGGAGGCAATTCGACATGCGAAAGCTCACGTTGATCGGAATCGCGGCCCTGGCCTCGGCCCTTCTCGTCCTCGCGCCGGCGGCGTTCGCCGGCGGTAGCCGGGACGACAGAGGCGTCATCAAGAGCGGCCGCTGCAGCGCCGGCAGCACGTGGAAGCTGAAGGCGAAGTTCGACGACGGTCGCATCGAGACCGAGTTCGAGGTCGACCAGAACCGCGTCGGCAGGCGCTGGCGCGTGACCCTCGTCCGGAACGGCGGGACCGTCTTCAGCGGCATCCGCCGCACGGTCGCTCCGAGCGGCTCGTTCGAGGTCCGCCGGTTCCTGTCGAACGCGCCGGGTGTGGACCGCATCTCCGCGCGGGCGCGCGCGCTCGCCGGCGGCGAGACCTGCCGCGGCTCGCTCGCCATCTGACTGCGGCACTGCGGCCGAAGCCGGTGCCGGGCTCAACTGCCCGGCGCCGGCATTCGTCTAGCGATCTCCGTGCCAGGACTCCCAGAGCGCGGCGTAGGAGCCGTCGCGGGCGACGAGCTCCTCGTGCGTTCCGAGCTCGTTCAGCAGCCCCTCTTCGATCACCGCGACGCGATCTGCGTCGTGCGCCGTGTGCAGGCGGTGCGCGATCGCGACCACGGTGCGCCCACGCAGCACGGACGCGAGCGAGCGCTCGAGATGGCGCGCCGCGCGCGGGTCGAGCAGTGACGTCGCCTCGTCGAGCACGAGCGTGTGCGGGTCGGCGAGCACGAGGCGGGCGAGCGCGAGCTGCTGCGCCTGCGCGGGCGTGAGCGGGTAGCCGCCGGCCCCGACGACGGTCTCGAGCCGCTCGGGGAGCGACTCGGCCCACTCGAGCGCGTCGACGGCGTCGAGCGCCGCGACGAGCTGCTCGTCCGTGGCCTCCGGGCGTGCGAGCCGCAGGTTCTCGGCCAGGGTGCCGACGAAGACGTGCTGCTCCTGCGTGACGAGCGCGACCTCCTTGCGGAGCGTGTCGAGCGGCAGGTCGACGAGGCGCACGCCGCCGACCTCGACCTTGCCGACGCGCGGCGGGTGGATACCCGCCAGCAGCCGGCCGAGCGTCGACTTGCCTGCGCCGGACGGGCCGACGACGGCGACGCGCTCGCCCGGCTCGAGGTCCAGGTCGATGCCGTGCAGCACGTCGCGGTCCTCGTAGTACGCGTAGCGAACGTCGTGCGCAGCCAGCCGCTCGTGCTCGGGCGTCTCGTCCGTCGCCGTCCGGTCGGCTGGGACGCGGGCGATGCCGACGAGCCGCGCGAGCGAGGTCGCGCCGACCTGGATCTCGTCGAGCCACGACACGAGCCGGTCGACCGGGTCGGCGAGCTGGACGACATAGAGCGAGATGGCCGTTACCTCGGCGATCGTCGCCCGGCCGGACGAAACGAGCCAGCCGCCCCATGCCAGCGCGGCAGCGACGGGGACCACGTACGAGAACTCCGCAGTCGGGAACCAGCAAGTGCGCAACCAGAGCGTGCGCCGCTCGGCGCGGAACGCCTCCTCGAGATCGTCGTCGATCCGCTGCACTCGCTGCTCGCGCAACCCGAGCGCGTCGATCGTCCGGCCGCCCTCGACCGTCTCGCCGACTGTGCCGGCGAGCGTCGCGTAGCTCGCGCGCTCCCAGAGGTACGCCTCGGGGGCGCGGCGCAGGTACCAGCGTGTGCTCACGTAGAGGGCGGGCACGCCGGCGATGCACGGCAGCGCGGCGATCGGGCTGACCCAGAACGCCGCCGCGACGGTGAGCACCGTCGTCACGGCGGCGA
>JBKPFD010000296.1:0-5029 GCA_046729155.1 Actinomycetota bacterium | reverse complement strand
CCTCTGCTCCACGCGCGGCGGGACATGTCCGGTGTCAGACGCCAAACAGGTTGTGTTTGGGACCGGCCGCACCTCGCCGCGGTGACGTGGCTGCGCTAGACGCGTCCGAGAACCGACAGCTGGTTCTCGGCGTGCTGGATGCGCTGCTCGAGCTGCCAGCGATCCGCGTCCGACTCGCCGCGCTCGATGCGCTCCAGCTCGGCCTTCGCCTCCTCGAGCTGCCGGCGCGCCCGCTCCTCGTCGATCTCCTTCGCGTCGACGGCGTCGTCCACGAGCGCGAGCGCCCGGTCCTGCTCGACCTTGAAGAACCCGGGCCCGGTCGCGAACTCCCGCAAATCCTCGTCCCGTCCGCGGCGGATGTGGATGCGAGTCGCACCCGCCTTCAGCATCGCGACCAGCGGCGCGTGCCGCGCGAGCACGCCGATCTCGCCCTCCGCGCCGGGCACGATGATCATCTCGACCTCGCCCTCGAACGCCGGCCCCTCCGGGGTGACGAGCGAGACCGAGAACAGCCGAACGTCGTCTGCCAAGCGCTAGACGGCCGCCGGCTCGGGCTCGCGCTCCTCGGCGGGCGGCTCCTCTTCGGCCTCCTGCTTCTCCGCGCCAGCCGTGCCGCGACCCTTCTCGACGGCCTGCTCGATGGTGCCGACCATGTAGAACGACTGCTCGGTGAGCTCGTCGTGCTTGCCCTCGAGGATCTCGGCGAAGCCCTTGATGGTGTCCTCGAGCCTCACGTACTCGCCGGGCTGGCCCGTGAACTGCTCCGCAACGAAGTTGGGCTGCGACAGGAAGCGCTGGATCTTGCGCGCCCGCTGGACGGTCAGCTTGTCTTCGTCGGTCAGCTCGTCCATGCCGAGGATGGCGATGATGTCCTGCAGGTCCTTGTATCGCTGAAGCACCTGCTGCACGCCGATCGCGACGTCGTAGTGCTCCTGGCCGACGATGTCCGGCTGCAACGCTCGCGAGAACGACGCCAGCGGATCCATGGCCGGGTAGATGCCCATCTCGACGATCGCGCGCTCGAGCACGACCGAGGAGTCGAGGTGCGCGAACACGTTCGCGGGCGCCGGGTCCGTGTAGTCGTCCGCGGGGACGAAGATCGCCTGGATCGACGTGACCGAGCCCGTCTGGGTCGACGTCACGCGTTCCTGGAGCTGGCCCATCTCAGTCGCGAGCGTCGGCTGGTACCCGACGGCGCTCGGCATGCGGCCGAGCAGCGCGGAGACCTCGGAGCCGGCCTGGACGAAGCGGAAGATGTTGTCGATGAAGAGGAGCACGTCCTGGCCCTGGTCGCGGAAGTACTCGGCGACGGTCAGGCCGGACAGCGCGACGCGAAAGCGCGCGCCTGGCGGCTCGTTCATCTGGCCGTAGACGAGGGCGACCTTGTCGATCACACCGGCCTCCTGCATCTCCAGCCAGAGGTCGTTCCCCTCGCGCGTGCGCTCGCCGACGCCGGAGAAGACGGAGACGCCGCCGTGCTCCTGCGCCACGTTGTGGATCAGCTCCTGGATGAGAATGGTCTTGCCGACGCCTGCGCCGCCGAACAGCCCGACCTTGCCTCCGCGGACGAACGGCGCGATCAGGTCGATGACCTTGATGCCCGTCTCGAAGATCTCGACCTTGGCCGAAAGCTCGCGGAACGCCGGCGGATCGCGGTGGATCGGCCAGCGCTCGACGCCGTCGCGCGGCGGGTCGCGCTCGTCGATCGGGTCGCCGATCACGTTCCAAAGGCGCCCGAGCGTCTGCTCGCCCACGGGCACGGTGATCGGCCCGCCGAGGTCGACGACGTCGAGGCCGCGCGAGAAGCCGTCCGTCGAGTCCATGGCGACTGCGCGCACACGGTCGTCCCCGAGATGCTGCTGCACCTCGGCGATCACGTCACGCCCCTCCGAGGAGATCCTCAGCGCGCCGTAGATCTCGGGCAGCTGCTCCGTGAACAGCGCGTCGATGACCACGCCCTGGATCTCGATGACCTTGCCGACGTTCTGACCGTTTCCTGATTCAGGCATGGGACTCCTGGAGAGAGGTCTTCCCCGTTTTGCGCGTAACCACGCGACGGGCGAGCACACGGAGTCTATCGAAGCGCCCGCGCGGCTCCTCGTCGAGAAGCCGGAGCTCGGAGCGCTTCACGCCGGCCGCCACACGGGCGGCATGGTCCAGCGCTCAGACGTAGGAAGAGACGGGCGAGGCAAGCATGCCTCAGCCGTTATACAGGCTGAGTCCCGACTGGCGGAGGCACCGCTTGCGGTGCCGACCCTCAGGACGTGCGGGCTTGGCCCGCGCGTCCGTCGGAAATGACGAGCCAAACGGCTCGAAGGCTGAACGAAAACCCTTGAATCAGGCTAGACAGGCTGCGTGCCGACCGGGCGAGGCGCGGTCTGCGCGATGCGCTCCGTCAGTTCCTGGAGCTGGCGGGCGCGGAGCTGGTCGCGACCGACGTCCACGGGCGTGCCGGCCGCGGGGCCGACCCTCGCGCCGACCCGGTCGCCGAGCAGCGAGCTGGACAGCGTCCCGATGCCGACGGCGACCACGGCGATCGCCGCTGCAACGCCAACCTGGAACGAGCGCAGGGAGACCCGCGTCCGCGTCGGGAGCTCGATCGGCCGTGAGAGCGGCTCCGGGCTCTCCGCCCGCAGCGCGTTCGTGAACGAGTGCACCTCGGCCGCGAACGACGTGCAGTCGGCGCAGACGGCGAGGTGCCGGTCGACCAACGCCCGCTCGATCCGCGAGAGCTCTCCATCGAGCTCGAGCGAGATCCACTCACGGATCCGATCGCAGCGATGGCGTGTGTGTGCCTGGACGAGTCCCATCTCTGAGTTGGACGTAAGAAACTGCGTCGAAGTTAGAGTCTACGCAAGCTTGTTCTCGGTATCGGCAAGAGTTCCGAGCAGCAATAGTGCGATTCCGAGACCGATGATCAGCGCAGACACGCGGAGGCTCTCCCGCTGTTCGTCGCCCGTTGCGGAGCGGATCCCCCGCCGGCGAAAGCCGAGGAGCATGCCGCCCTTGTCGCTATCCGTCTCGGCCCTGAGAACGCCACGGTTTCCGACGAAGAAGCCGGCGATCAGCAGGATCGAGCCGACGACGTAGAACCCGACGGCGATCGAGCGCCGGACGGAGCTGTCCGTGAGCAGCCCGAGCAGGAGCGAGACGAAGAGCGTCGCACCGCCGACTACTGCGAACAGCCCGAGCAGGCGGCGGGCGGCCCCGGCGAGCATCTACTCGGCCCCGCGGGCCCCGTTCCGTTGCCGCATCTCGTCCGCGGTGAGCGGCCAGCGCTCGAGCGGGTAGTGACACGCGGCGTAGTGGCCGTCGCCCATCGAGTAGAGAGGCGGTGTCTCCACGTCGCAATGGCCCTCGTGGAAGCGAGGGCAGCGGGGATGGAACCAGCAGGCGGAAGGCGGGTTGATCGGGTTCGGCACGTCGCCTTCGAGCACGATCGACTTCCGCTGCCGGCCGAGCTCGGGGTTCGGGATCGGCACGGCCGAGAGAAGCGCACCGGTGTAAGGGTGCTTCGGCTCCGCGTACAGCTGCTCGCGGTTCGCGATCTCGACCGCGTGCCCCAGGTACATGACCATGACCCGGTCAGAGATGTGGCGGACGACGTTCAGGTCGTGCGCGATGAAGAGGTACGTGAGCCCGAACTCCTTCTGGAGGTCCTTGAGCAGGTTCAGGATCTGCGCCTGGACAGAGACGTCGAGCGCCGAGACCGGCTCGTCGCAGACGATCAGCTTCGGGCTGATCGCGAGCGCGCGCGCAACGCCGATGCGCTGCCGCTGGCCGCCGGAGAACTCGTGCGGGAAGCGGTTGTAGTGCTCCGGGTTGAGGCCGACGACCTCGAGCAGCTCCTGGACGCGCCGCTTGACCTCGGCCGCGGTGCCGAGCTTGTGCACCTCGCGAGCCTCCGCCACGATGAACCCGACGCGCTTGCGCGGGTTCAGCGACGCGTACGGGTCCTGGAAGATCATCATCATCTCGCGCCGCACGGGGCGCATCTGCACGCGGCTGTAGCGCGAGATGTCGCGCCCGTCGAAGACGACGCGGCCAGCCGTCGGCTCGAGCAGCTTCATGATGCAGCGCGCCATCGTCGACTTGCCGCAGCCCGACTCGCCGACCACGCCGAGCGTCTCGCCGCGCTTCACGGTGAAGCTGACGCCGTCAACCGCCTTCACCGCACCGACCTGACGCTGGAATACGATGCCGCGCGTGACGGGGAAGTGCTTCTTCAGGTCCTCGACGAGGAGCAGGTCGTCGCTCGAGGGCTCCACGCCGGGCGGGGCAGGTGCCGGCTCTGACGTGGTCGCCACTTAGCTCGCCTCCGCCATCGTCCCTTCGAGGAGCTTATCGGCCTCACGCCGCTTGGTCTCCTCGTCGAGGTGGCACGCGGCGCGGTGGTCGTCGATGCCGGGAACCGGCTCGAGCGGCGGGTCCTCGGTCCGGCAGATGGCCATGACGTACGGGCAGCGCGGATGGAAGCGGCAGCCGGAGGGCGGCGTCAGCAGCGACGGCGGCTGCCCGGGGATCTGCACGAGCCGCTCGATGTCGGTGTCGAGCCGCGGCAGCGAGCCCAAGAGGCCCCACGTGTACGGCATGCGCGGGCGATTGAAGATCTCCTGAACCGGCGCCTGCTCGACGATCTCGGCCGCGTACATGACGACGACGTCGTCGGCGGTCTCAGCCACGACGCCGAGGTCGTGCGTGATCATGATGATCGCGCTTCCGAACTCCTGCTGAAGCCGCTTCATCAGCTGCAGGATCTGCGCCTGCGTCGTCACGTCGAGCGCCGTGGTGGGCTCGTCGGCGATCAGCAGGTCGGGGTCGTTGACGAGCGCCATCGCGATCATCACGCGCTGGCGCATGCCGCCGGAGAACTGGTGCGGGAACTCCCTTGCCCGGCGCAGGGGTTCGGGGATGCCGACCTCGGCGAGGGCCTCGACGGCCCGCGTACGGGCGGCCCTGCGACCGCTGCCGAAGTGCACGCGGTGATGTTCGGCTATCTGCTCGCCCACCGTGTAGTAGGGGTGGAGGC
>JBKPFD010000295.1:0-4270 GCA_046729155.1 Actinomycetota bacterium | reverse complement strand
GGTCGTTCGCGTGCTCGAGCTCGTCGCACGGGCCGCGGACGTCCTCGCCGGGCTCGTTCGCACGGCCGCGCAGCTCGTTTTCGTCGTTCGTCGTCGTGCCGTTCGTCGACGTGCCGAGGGCCGGCCCCGAGACGGTCGGCGAGTCGCCGCTCGACCCCAGCCCGGTCAGGGTGCCTGCGGTCGCCACGCCTGCCAGCAGCAGCACCGCTCCAATGATCAACGCGACCTTCGTCATCTTCTTCTCACTCCTTCCGAGGTTCTCCGTTATCTGGATTTCATGGTTCCCGACGCCCGGCCAACTGCGGGCTACGGCGAAGCGACGGAAGCGGAAAACCTCGGTTAAGCCTTGGCAAAGCCGCCCGAAGGGGCCACGTCCGGCGTCTGACACCGGACATGTCCGGCGACGAAGGCAAAACCGCCGCTCGTTGCCGGCAATGCCCCCTTAAACGGCCGTGTCCGGCGTCTGACACCGGACACGTCTCGCGGGCGGGCGGCGCGGAGGTGTCTGGCTATACTGCGCGGCCGGCCATGGCAGTCCCCAAGCGAAGACAGACGAGCACGCGGCGCGACAAGCGCCGTGCGCAGCACCGCCTCGAGGCGCCCCGCGTCAACGAGTGCCCGGTCTGCCATCAGCCCAAGCAGCCGCATCGGGTCTGCCCGAACTGCAAGACCTACCGCGGCCGCGAGGTCGAGCCGCTCCGCGCACCCGCTCCGTAGCTTGAGCGCCGTCCCGGTTCGCGTCGCCGTCGACGCCATGGGCGGCGACCGTGGCCCGGACGAGATCGTCGCCGGCGCGCTCGAGGCTGCGTCCTCGGGAATCGTCCCCGTGCTCTTCGGCCCGCCGGGCCTGGACACGGGCGGGCTCGAGCTCGTCGATGCGCCCGACAGGATCGCGATGGACGAGAAACCGGTCGAGGCCGTCCGCGCGAAGCCGCAGAGCTCGCTCGTCGCCGCGTGCCGGGCGGTGGGCGAGGGCCATGCCGCCGCGGTCGTCTCCCCCGGGAACACGGGAGCGACGCTCGCCGCGTGTCTCTTCGAGATCCGGCGCCTGCCCGAGGTCGACCGCCCCGCGATCGCCGTTGTCGTCCCCTCGCGTCAAGGCCCGACCGTGCTGGTCGACGCGGGGGCGAACGCCGACGCGCGGCCGGAGCACCTCGTCCAGTTCGCCGAGATGGGCACGATCTTCGCCGAGGAGGTGCTCGAGATCCCGCGCCCGCAAGTCCGGCTGCTCTCGATCGGCGAGGAGCCCGAGAAGGGAAACCAGCTGGCGATCGAGGCGCACCAACTCCTCGCGCGCAGCGGCCTGCGCTTCGGCGGCAACGTGGAGAGCCGGGTTTTGCTCGAGGGCGGAGGCGGCGACGTCATCGTCACGGACGGTTTCACCGGCAACATCTGCCTGAAGCTGCTCGAGGGGACGATCAAGGCCTTGCTCGATGCGCTCCGGGACGAGATCTACGCCTCGACCCGGGGCAAGGTGGGCGGGGTTCTCATCCGGCCCGCCGCGCGACACCTCCGCGAGCGTCTCGATCCCGACACGTACGGCGGCGCGTACCTGCTCGGCCTGCGCGGGATCGCCGTCATCGCACACGGCAACTCGTCACGGCGCGCGATCGCGAACGCCATCCGGCTTGCCGCCCGTGGCGTCGAGCATCGCCTCGTGAATCGGCTTTCCGAGCGGCTTGCCGTGCCCGTGTTAGCATCCGCGCGCTCTCGACCCCCGAGTCCCTAAGCGAGGTGACATGGCCGCGTCCCGCGAGGAAGTTTTCGAGCGTGTGAAAGAGGTGCTGGGCGAACAGCTCGGCGTCGACGAAAGCGAGATCACCGAGGAGGCTTCGTTCCAGGAGGACCTCGACGCGGATTCGCTCGACCTCGTAGAGCTGATCATGGAGCTCGAGGACCAGTTCGGGATCAAGATCTCGGACGAGGACGCGCAGAAGATCCAGACCGTCGGTCAAGCAGTCGACTACGTCACCTCGCACCAGTAAGACAACCCCGGGGAGTCGGCTCGTCCGGCTCATAGAGGCGCTACCCCCCGAGCGCCTCGACAACGTCTTCACGCACTCGTCCTGGGCGCCCGACCGGGCGTCGTCGTACGAGCGGCTGGAGTTCCTCGGCGACAGCGTGCTCGAGCTCGCCGTCGCGCGGGAGCTGTATCAACGCTTTCCGGACTTCACCGAGGGCCGCCTCGCCAAGATCCGCTCGCACGTCGTGTCGCGCGCGAGTTGCGCGGTCGTCGCGCGTGACCTCGACCTCGGCCGGCGCCTCCTCGAGCGCGGGACGCTCGTGCCCGAGGAGGAGTTGCAGCGCCTCGCGCGGAACAGCAACGTGCTCGCGGCCCTGCTCGAAGCTGCGCTCGGCGCGCTGTTCCTGGAGAACGGATTCGAGGAGATCGAGGCGGCGATCGTCGACGCGTTCTCCGGACGCATCGAGTACGCGCTGACGAGCTACGTCGACCACAAGACGGAGCTGCAAGAGGCGCTCGCCCGGCTCGGAAGCTCGGTCACGTACGCGGTGCTGGACGTCGAGGGGCCGCCGCACGACCGCCGGTTCACGTGCGCGGCGATCATCGACGGCGAGCAGGCGGGGGTCGGCACGGGGCCGTCCAAGAAGGCGGCCGAGCAGGAAGCCGCACGCCAGGCGCTCGCGAAGGTCGCGGCGTCCTAGCACGCCGTCAGACTTCTGCCCGCGTGCACCTGCGAGCGATCAAGCTGCGCGGCTTCAAGTCGTTTCCCGACCCTGTCGAGATCCGCCTCGAGCCGGGTGTGGCCGTCGTCGTCGGGCCGAACGGCTCCGGGAAGTCGAACGTCGCCGACGCGATCCTCTGGGCGGCCGGCAGCCTCGCTCCCAGCGAGCTGCGTGCCGAGAAGCCCGACGACGTGCTCTTCGCCGGCTCGACCGCGGGCCGGCCCGCAGCCGCGTTCTGCGAGGTCGAGCTCGTCTTCGACAACGAGGACGGCGCGCTCGCTGACCTGCCGTACAGCGAGGTCTCGATCGCGCGGCGCCTGCAGCGCGGGGGCGAGGGCCAGTACATGGTCAACGGCGCGACCGTCCGCCGGACGGACGTGGTCGAGCTGCTCGCGGACGTCGGCCTCGGCGGGTCGATGGGCTCGATCATCGGCCAGGGTCGCGTGGAGGAGATCCTCGGCTCGAAGCCTGAGGAGCGGCGCACGCTCGTCGAGGAGGCGGCGGGGCTCGGCCGCTTCAAGCGCCGCCGGCACCGCGCCGAGCTGAAGCTCGCCCGCGTCGCGGTCGAGGTCGACCGCGCCCGCGACCGTGAGGTCGAGGTCAAGAAGCGCCTGCGGCCGCGCGCGCTCCAGGCGACCGCGGCCGAGCGCGCCGAGAAGCTGAAGGGCGAGATCGCGTCCCTTCAAGTCCGGATCGCAGAGCTGGAGCTGGCGGAGGTCGAGGCACGGCGTGAGGCGGCGGACGAGCGGCGCGCTGCAGTCGCGATCGCCCGGAAGCGCTCCGACGGGGAGCTCGAGGCGCTCCTCCGCGAGCGCGACCGCGTCGAGGGCGAGCTCGTCGGCGCGGCTGGGAGTCGCGAGGAGGCGACTGCCGCGCTCTACCGCCTGCGCAGCGCGACCGAGCGCCTCGAGCTGCGCCGCGAGAGCGCGCACGCGCTCGGCGAGCGGCTGCGGGCGCAGCCGTTGCCCGTCCGCTCACCGGAGCGCGAGCGCCTCCTCGAGGAGGCCCGGCTCGGCCGAGAGCGACTCGCGGCGCTGGAGCGGACGCTCGCCGAGCTGGAGGGGCTGCCGCCTGCCGCCCGGGCGCTTGCCGAGCAAGGCGAGCGGTTGCTCCTGTCCTCGCTCGACGTGGCTCCCGGCGACGAGCGAGCCGTGGCAGCGGGGCTCGGCTGGCGCGCGTCCGCGCTGCTCGCAAACGATGCGGCGGCCGCGCTGCACCTGCTCGAGCGGGCACGCACGGCGGGGCTCGGCAACCTCGGCGTCGTCGTCGGCGAGGTCGCGGCCCGCGCGCCGATCGTCGCCAAGGAGCGTCTGCTCGAGGCCACGGAGCTCTCCGTCACCCGCGAGGGGTTCGCCCACGACCCGCAACGGGGCGAGCTCTGGTACTCGGGCGAAGCTGCGGAGGCGGTGCTGCTCGAGCTGGAGGCGCGCCGCCGTGCGCTCGAGGGCCAGATCCACGAGCTGGAGGCGCGCGCGGAGCGGGCCGTCGAGGCTCCGAGGCCGGCTGACGACCGGCCGGTGCTCGCCGCGGAGCGGCTGGCCGCCGAGCTCGCGGCCGCCGCAGGGGCGGTCGCGCGGTTCGAGCC
>JBKPFD010000294.1:0-4998 GCA_046729155.1 Actinomycetota bacterium | reverse complement strand
CTCGACGAGGCGATCACGCTGCGCGAGCGGGCGTATGCCGGTTTCTCGGCCGCCGGCGAGAAGGTCGACGCGGCGCGGCTCGCGCTCGCGCTCTCGTGGGACCAGGGCAACCGAGGCGCGTTCGCCGTCTCTCACGGTTGGTTCGCGAACGCCGAGCGCCTGCTCGAAGGCGAGCCTGAGTCCGCAGCGCACGCGCTGCTCGCCCTGACCCGCGCCGTCAACGCGCTCTTCGCCGAGGGCAACATCGCGGCGGCGATCGAGGACTTCGACCGCGCCGCCGAGCTCGGCAAGCGCTTCGGAGACCGGAACACCCAGGTGCTGGCGCTCACCGGGAAGGGGCGCGCGCTCATCAAGAGCGGAGACATCGAGGCCGGCTTCGCCCTGCTCGACGAGGGCAGCGCTGCGGCGGTCTGCGGCGAGCTCAAGCCCTACTACACGGGCCTCGTCTACTGCATCACGATCAGCTCGTGCCAGGACCTGGGCGACTTTCGAAGGGCAGCCGAGTGGACGGAGGCGGCGAACCGGTGGTGCGATCGCGTCGACGTCAGCGGCTTCCCCGGAGCCTGCCGCATCCACCGGGCCGAGATCATGCGGCTGAGCGGCGACTGGCCCGGGGCCGAGAAGCAGGCACTCGAGGCCTGCGAGGAGCTGCACGACTTCGACCGCTTCATCACGGCCGGCGGCTACTACGAGATCGGCGAGATTCGCCGCCGCCGCGGGGACTTCGCGGCCGCGGACGAGGCATACAGGACGGCGAACGAGCTCGGCCGTACCCCGCAGCCGGGCCTTGCGCTCCTGCGCCTGGCGGAAGGGAAGGTCGATGCCGCCGTAGCCGGAGTCACTCGGGCCCTCGCCGAGCTCGACGACCCGCTCTCACGCGTGCGGCGCCTGCCCGCGCAGGTCGAGATCGCGGTCGCCGCGGGCGACCTGAAAACCGCGCGAGCCGCCGCGACGGAGCTCGAGCAGATCGTCGACTCGTACAAGATCGGCGGCCGGCGCGCCGCCGCCTTCGACGCAACCGTTCATTTCGCGTCGGGCCAGATCAAACTCGCCGAGGGCGACTGGGAGGACGCGGCCCGGTGCCTGATCCGAGCCCGCGATGAGTGGAAGCGAGTCGGGGCGCCGTACGAGGCCGCGCAGGCGCGGATCCTGCTCGGCATCGCGCTACGGCGCCAGGGCGACGAGCACGCCGCGACGGACGAGCTCGAGGCGGCCGAGGCGACGTTCGAGCGGCTCGGCGCGAAGCTCGACCAGGAGCGCGCGAAGGAGTTGCTCGGGCGGCTCGAGGCGCGGCGAACCTTCATCTTCACGGACATCGTCGACTCGACACGGCTGCTCGAGACGCTCGGCGACGAGAAGTGGCGCAAGCTCCTCGCGCGACACGACGAGCTCCTGCGCGACCGAATCGTCGAGAGCGGCGGCGAGATCATCAAGCACACCGGCGACGGGTACTTTGCCGCCTTCGGCAGCGCGCGGGCCGCGATCGAGGCCGCCGTCGCGATCCAGCGCGCCCTCGACGCGGAGATCGTCGCGCCGGACGTCCGCATCGGCGGGCACACGAGCGGCGCGTTCAAGACGGACGGCGAGTTCGCTGACTACGGCGGGCAGGGCGTGCACACGGCTGCGCGCATCGGCGCGGCCGCGGGCGCCGGCGAGATCCTGATCAGCAAGGAGAGCATCGACGGCATCGGGACGACGTTCCGGCTCTCCGAGCCGCGCAGCGAGACCCTCAAGGGCTTCGAGCAGCCCGTCGAGGTCGTCTCGGTCGACTGGCGCTAGCCCCGGCTCACACGTCAGCGGCGCGCGATGCCGATGATGTAGGGGGCCGAGGTGATCGTCACGGGAGACGAGGAGTGGAAGCCGTGATCGAGGGCGACCATCTCGAAGCCCGCAGCGCGGATCGCGGCCTCGGTGTCCCGAGTCGTCTCGCAGCCGCCGAGCGCGCGCGTCCAGAAGAGCGAGTCGAGCACGCGCTGCACGCCGCGGAACAGGACGTGCTCGGAACGGACGTGTTCCCAGAAGCGGAGCTCACCGCCCACCACGAGAACGCGCCGTAGCTCCGCGAGCGCCGCCGCCGGCTCGGGCACGCTGCACAGGACGCCCATCACGACCGCAGCGTCGAAGTCGCCGTCCGCAGCCGGGAGCGTCTCCGCGACACCGTCGACCACGTCGATCGGCACAGCCTCCCTCTGCGCCCGCTCCACTGCTTTCACCCGCGCGATCGGGTCGGGCTCGACGGCGAGCACCGAGCTCACTCCCCTCCCGTAGTGCTCGAAGGAGCGGCCGTCGCCGGAGCCGACCTCGATCACGCGCCCGCGAAGCCCGGCGAGCAGCCGTCGCCTCAGCTCGCGACCTTTGGGGTCGGGGCGCCGCGCCTCGCTACGTTCGAGCCACCGTGCGAACAGCGACTGCTGCGGCCCGTAGAGCGGTGGACGGTCTGTCTTGACCGCGGTCACGTTCCTTGGCCGCGAGGACGGAACGCGACATACTGCCCCGGTCGAAACGCGGAGAGGAGAGGCATGGACGACGTGAGGGAGCTCGACGAGGGCGGCGTACCGGCGGCCGTCGGGTTTGCGGCGATCATCGGCCTCGGCAAAGCGGTCTTCGAGGCGGGCTTCGGCTTCATCGGGATCATTGCGGCCAAGACCATGGACGACTCCTTCGGCGGCGGCATCCTCGTCTTCGGAATCATCTACGCGATCGCGTCTCTGCTGCTCATGCGCGGCAGCCGGGCCGGCTACTACCTCACGATCGCGCTCTCGACACTCGGGCTCGTCGTCGCGGTGATCTACCTCTTCCGCTCGGAGGACGCGGTTTTCGGAGCGACGTTGGTGACCATCATCTTCAACGCGCTCGTGCTCTACCTCTTGCTCGGACGCAAGAGCGCGCGCGAGTACTTCGCCCGCTGACCTGGCCGGCTAGCCGGCCCGTTCGAGGAAGGAACCAGGGGGGCCGCGGGCTGCGCGGCCCCCTGGACCTGAATTACGGGCTCGGAGTCAGAGTCGCCTCGAAGATGTCGGTCCGGTTCGTCAGGTTCCCGTCGTTCGCCATGCCGAAGAGGGCGACGAACGAGTTCCCCGCGCGGGCGAGCCCCTCGTAATCGCCGACGAACAAGCCGGCCGCATTCGGGGCCGTCTCCATGTCGAAGGGGCCTGCAACGTGCGTCTCCGATGCCCAGCTGCCGGGATCGGCACAGTTCTGCGTCGCCGGGTGGCAGTGCACGAGCCAGTAATCGGTCGGCAGACCCGGTGCCGGCGTGTTGTGCCGGAAGTCGTAGTAGGTGACGCCGATCGTCCCATTCGCGGCAACTGCGACCGTCGGCGTAAAGGCCTGTGTGGCCGGCACCTGGTTGATCTGGATCGCCGGCGACCACGTCCGGCCGCCGTCCAGAGACTGCGAGAACGCGATGCCCGCGTGCTCCTGCCCGCGGGGCGGGCCGCTGAAGCGGCCGTCTTGCCAGACGGCGTAGACCCTTCCGGCAGTTACGCCGGCCACGATGTCCGGGATGATGTCGCCCGTTCGCACGCCCTGACCCGTATCCGGATCGAAAACGCCGACCGTGTCGACCCGGCTGACCCTGATCGGCCCCGACCAGGTGACACCGCGGTCGGTCGAGCGCAGGACGGCGACTTCACAGCACGTTCGTTGCACGCCGGAGCCGTGGAATAGCCACATTACGTTGACCAGCGTCGGCAGGGCGGCGCCGGTCGGAACGACCGCGATCTGGTTCGCGATCGTGAACGAGATCGCGCGCCGCTCGTCGAAGATCGCTCGAGCCGGCTCCCACGAGACACCGCCGTTCGTCGATCGCGCGAAGACGGTCTGGGAGCGCAGCGCGAACGTGTGCAGGAGCGCGGTGAAGCTGACGCTGTCGCTCGGGAACGTGCTCCGATCCCAGACGGCATAGACGAAGTTCGAGTCGAACGGGTCGGCTGTGATCGACTCCTTGTCGACGAACAGAGACGTGGACCCGGTGTTCTCGCGCTGCAGCGTGGCCGGCTCGCTCCAGACCGTCCCGCCGTTCAGCGACCTGCTGGCCAGGATCGCGTTGTCTGCGTTCGTGTCGTTGAACGAGAGCGCGATCTGGTGGACGACGCCGTTGGGCGAAAACGTCACCCATGGATCCGAGGCGCGCTGGAAGTCCCCGCCGTTGGCGACGGTCCCGCCCGCACAGATGCTGAAGTGCGCGAACGAGTGCGTCCAGCTCGCGCCGCCGTTGATCGATGTCGCGGCGACAAGACCGTGCGCGCCGCCATTCGACCAGCGGTCCTGCGGGTAGGCGCCCACGATGTGCGCTGGGTCGTTCGGGCCGACGGCGCCCCGCGGCTCCACCTCGGCGTTCTGGTAGAGCGTTCCGGACTGCGCGACGCCTTCGCAGCCCGGTTGGAACGGGCTCGGCCCCGAAGCGACCGATAGCGAAGCCGGCGGTGGAAACACATCCGCCCCGGCTGGGCCGGCCACCAAGGCAGCGCAGAGCATGCCCAGTGCGAGGGCAATCCATTTCATCAGGCTCCCCCCTCTTCTTTCGGTACTAGGACTGCCGCAGGTCTACCACCGTGACAGGTACCCGGCAAGTCCGACTGTGGCCAGGGGATTCGGGACGCCGGCGGCAGCCCGACAGGACCACCGCACGCACGTCTTCGCTTCGTGACAAAGAGCGCGAAACGGCCTAGATTGACTCGTTGTGAGCAGCCCCGGCAAAGAGCCGGCCCCGCGGGCCGAGTCCGTAGTGACGACGGTGATGTTCATCGACGTCGTCCGATCCACCGAGCGTGCCGCGGCGGTCGGCGATCGCAGCTGGAAGGAGCTCCTCCAGGGCTTCCAGCTGGTCGTGCGCGAAGAATTCGAGCGTTTCGGGGGGCGCGAGATCGATACCACGGGAGACGGGTTCTTCGCCCGCTTCGATCAGCCGGCGCAGGCGGTCCGCTGCGGAGCCGCAGTCAACGGCGCCGTTCGCCGGCTCGGGCTCAGGGTTCGCATCGGTCTTCACACCGGCGA
>JBKPFD010000293.1:0-2704 GCA_046729155.1 Actinomycetota bacterium | reverse complement strand
TACGGGATCCCGTGGGAGGTGCTGGCCGCGATCAACAAGATCGAGTCGAACTTCGGCCGCAACATGGGCCCGAGCTCGGCCGGCGCGATCGGGTGGATGCAGTTCATGCCGTCCACCTGGCTGCGCTGGGGCACCGACGCGGACGGTGACGGCGTCGCCGACCCGTGGAACGCGGAGGATGCCATCTACTCGGCTGCGCGTTACCTCGCGGCCGCCGGCGGGCGCACCGATCTCGAGCGCGGGATCTTCGCGTACAACCACGCGCAGTGGTACGTGGACGACGTGATGCAGCTGGCCAAGCTGTACGGCCACGGCGGCACCGGCGTCGCCTTCTCGTTCGACCGACTCCAGGTGCGGCTCGACACGGCGCGCGAGACCGTTGCCCGCGCGAATCAGCGCCTCGTCTCAGCGACGAAGCGTGAGCGCTCGACCGCGCGGGGTGCGCGCTCGCTCCATGCGCGCGCCGACCGCGCGCGGCTGCTCTCGGATCGCCTGGCGCTGCTGAAGGACGCCGTTCAGGCCGACGCACGCCACGACCAGGCCGCAGGTACGGTGGCACGGCTCCGGAAGCGTCTTGAGCACGCGGAGCAGAAGCTGGCCGACGCCCGCTCGAGCGCGGTCACGAGCTCTTTCGCGTCCGGTGCCGGGACGCTGATCTCGGCGCCGCTCTACCAGGGCGACTACGTCTTCCCGGTGGGCGGCGGGCCGGAGGCGGTCTCGGTCGGCCACCACCACCACGACTATCCCGCGGCGGACATCGCCGCCGCGTCGGGCGCGCCGCTCTACGCGCTCGCCGACGGAATCGTGGCGGACGCCTGGCCCTCGCCGAACGGTGCCTGCGGGATCGGCTTCAAGATCGACACTGTCGACGGGCGCTCCTGGACGTACTGCCACCTCTCGTACCTCGAAACGGCCGTGCGTGCGGGCGCGCTCGTCTCCGCCGGATCGCCGGTGGGGCTCGTCGGCTCCACGGGGCACTCGACCGGCCCGCACCTGCATCTGCAGCTGAACCCGGCCTCGAGCTACCCGCAGGACGAGTCTTGGTTCCAGGGTTTTGCCGGCAAGGCGTTCCACTGGCAGGACGCGCCGACTCCGTACGTGGGCGCCGGTCCGCCCGTCTTCACGATCGTCGAGGAGTCGGAGGCTGCCTCGAACGAGGGCCCCGTGGTCATGTTCACTGCCGAGAGGTCTTAACTTCGTGCACGTTCGTGCCGAAGAGCGAAGCATGGCGTTGCGGCCCCTGTTCCTCTTGCCACGCCTCGGTGTGGCGGCCCTCGTCGTGCTGCTCGGCACGGCGACGATCACGTTTGCCGCCGAGACGCACAGCGGCACGAGCAACACGCCGGCCGCCGAGCCGACTGTTCCGACCCTGCTGCTCGTCCCCGACGTGCGCCGCCAGGCGTACGTGTTCGCCAAGAGCTCGCTCGAGGAGAGCGGCTTCGCCTGGCGCGTGACGGGCAGCGTCCGCGGCTATTCGGCCAACCTCGTCTCCGGCCAGACTCCTGCTCCGGGGACGCGCGTCGTCGACACCGGCGCTCCGACGATCTCGCTCACGCTGGCCCGGAACTCGACGTATGACCAGGAAGGTGAGCCGGAGGACGCCTCGCCGTATCCCGGGACGACGATCGAGCTGCCGGGCGCTCCCAAGGTTCAGCCCAAGCCGGTCGTGAAGCCGAAGGCGAAGCCCAAGCCGGTCGTGACGCCCAAGGCCAGTCCGAAGCCCGCGCCGAAGCCGAAGGCCAGGCTCAGGCCCAAGCCGGCCCCGAAGCCCAAGCCGCAGTCGAAGCGGCCGCCGGCGTTCGTCGTCCCCGGCGCGAAGCCCGAGCCGCTCGACGAGATGCCGCTCCCCGCACGCGCGAAGCTCCTCGGCTCCTGGCTAACCGCTCATCCGCGCCCGACCGACGCCAACGTGCGCCATTGGCTCTACCAGCACGCGTGGATCGTCACCGGCGCGAGGCTCGGCTGGTCGCGCGGAGCAGAGGCGCTCGAGGTGCTCGTCGTCGTCGACCGCCAGGCCGCTCGCCGGTGGGGCATCGGCCGCCGCAGCGAGCGGGTCGCCCGCCGGGCGCTAGCCGAGGTCCGCCGCAAGTCGCGATGAGCCTCCTCCGCAGACTGCTCGTCAGGGGACGGGGGGAGGGCGGCTACACGCTCATCGAGCTGGTCACGGTGATGGCGATCCTCGGGGTCGTCGTCGGTGCCCTCACGACGCTTTTCGTCCGTGCGATGACTGCGGAGGTGGATGCGAACCGCCGCTTCAGGTCGCAGCAAGACGCCCGGGTGGCCGTCGACCGCATGCGGCGCGAGATCCACTGCTCGAGCGGGATCACGCCGACCGGCGCCTCGTCCTCGATCAGCGTCACGCTGCCGGCGCAGTGCCCGAGCGCGGGCGGCTCGCTGACGACTGTGACGTACGACTTCGCCGGGTCCGGCCAGCGGTTCCAACTCCGCCGCAACTAGGTCGTCCTCGCCGACTACGTCACGAACCAGAACGCCTTCGAGTACACGGCTCCGGTGACCGGGACGAGCCTCGGGAAGCTCCGCGTGACGCTGCCGATCAACATCACTCCCGAGAACGGAATCAAGGAGTGGAAGCTCGTCGCGGACATCGTCCTGCGTAACACCAGTCGCTAGTTCTTCTGTAGTCACCCGGACGGGGGAAGCACAGAACGCGAACCCCGCCGAGAGTGAGACGGCGTGGCCGAAC
>JBKPFD010000292.1:0-7908 GCA_046729155.1 Actinomycetota bacterium | reverse complement strand
GTCGCCAGCGTCGCGATCACGTCGTCCGCCTCCCAACCCTCGAACTCGAGGTTGCGGTAGCCGAACGCCTCGACGATCGGCCGGAAGTACGGGAACTGCTCGCGCAGCAGGTCGGGCATCGGCCGCCGCTCGGACTTGTAGTCCTCCGAGATCGCCGCGCGGTGCACCGCGTGCGTGTCCCACGCCACCGCGACGCCCTTCGGCTTGTAGTCCGAGAGCAGCTTGAACAGCATGTTCGTGAAGCCGAGGAGCGCGTTCGTCGAGAAGCCCTCGCTCGTCGCGAGCTCTTCGGGGAGCGCGAAGAACGCCCGGTACGCGAGGTTGTTGCCGTCGACGAGGAAGAGCTCGGAGTCGCGCGCGGGCGCGTCGTCGAGCTGGAGCTCTGCTCCGGTCAGCGTCTTGGGCATGGGCCAACGGTATCGTCCGACGCCGATGCCGGCGCCCGAGATTCAGCCCTTCGCGGACGAGCACCTCGACGCGGCTGCGGAGCTCCTCTCCGAGCGCCATGCGCACCACCGGGAGGTCGAGCCGCTGCTGCCCGAAGCGGTCGATTTCCGCGCTGCGATCGAACGCGAGCTCGAGGACGGCACGGGCGCCGTCGCGCTCGAGGGCGGCGAGCTCGCCGGTTACCTCGTCGGCAGGTACGGCGAGGACGCGGTCGGCAGGCACGTCTGGAGCTACATCGGCGGGCATGCGGTACGCGAGCCGGAGCTAGTGCGCGACCTCTATGCGGCGGCGGCCGGTCGGTGGGTCGACGACGGGCTCGGTCGCCACTTCGTCTACGTGCCGGCGATTCCCGAGCTGATCGATCCCTGGTTCCGCCTCTCGTTCGGCGCTTCGGCCGCGCTCGCCATGCGGGAGACCGAGCACGCGTCCCGGTCCGACGGAGCGGTCGTCGTTCGCGACGGCATGCCCGACGACATCGAAGCCGCCGCGCGGCTCGAGCGCGCCATGGGCGAGTCGATGCTCCCCGCGCCGAGCTTTTCGTACCACGAGCCCGCGCCGGTCGACGAGGTCGTCGCCGACTGGGAAGGCACCTGGGACGACACAGAGACGTACAAGCACTTCGTCGCCGAGCATGACGGCCGCGTCGTCGGCCACATCCTTCTCTACCGGCGGCCCGCCGACCTGCGAGTCCCCGGCGACTCGATCGACCTCGCGCAGGCGTCGACGGAACCGGAGCTGCGGGGGTCGGGGATCGGCCTCGCGATGACCGCGCACGTTCTGCGCTGGGCGCACGAGCACGGCTACCCGACCATGGTCACCGACTGGCGGATGACGAACCTGCTCGCCTCCCGGTTCTGGCCCAGGCGCGGGTTCCGCGAGACCTTTCTGCGGGTCTACCGCTCGATTCCGTAGAACGATTGGCGCCGCGTTCTGCGAGGGCGGCCGGTGGCAGAATCGGAGCGGTGATTCCAACGAGTCGACCGGTCAGTCCAGACGGACACGTGGGCAAAGTCCGCGCGTCCTGATGTCGGCACTGCAAGCGGCGCCTTAGTGCCGAAGCTGCCACTCGCGTCGGGCTCACGACTCGCGCTCGTCGACGCCGGGGACGACGCCGTCGTGCTGGCCCCGCCGCCGCCGGTCGACCAGATCGCCGACGTGGCCGCCGCGGTCCGCGACGCGCTCCGGTTTCCGCTCGCAGGGGAACCGCTCGAGGCGCTGGTCCGGCGCGGCGGCCGCGCGACCGTGGTCGTCGAGCTGCCGGCGCTTCCATTGCCCGGGTCGACGACCGACCCGAGGCGGACGGCGATCGCAGCGACGATGGAAGAGCTGGCCCGCGCGGGCGTGCCGCTCCGCAACCAGACGCTGCTCGTGGCAGGCGGCCTGGCACGGCGGGCGGGCAGCCGGGAGCTGGAGGCGCTCGTCCCGCCGGAGCTCGCGCGCCGCTTTCACGGCCACGTCGAGGTGCACGACGCGGAGAGTCCGGACCTCGTCGAGCTCGGCTCTGTCGGCCGGGTGCCGCTTCGCGTCAACCCGTCGCTGCTCCGCACCGACGCCGTCGTCACCGTCACGGCGGCCGAGACCGTGATCAACGGAGGCCCGGCCGCGCTGCTCGGCGCGGCCGGCGCCGAAGCGCTGCGCGCGGCGGATGCCTACTCGCTGCTCGAGACGGGCGCGTCCCGCGGCTGGCGCATGGCGATCGCTCTCGAGCAGGCCCTCGCGCGCCGCCTCCCGGTCGTCGGCGTGTCGCTGACGCTGAACACGCCCGCGCTCACGGGCGTCCTCGACGGCTATCCGCACGATCCCGCTGCCGTGGCTCGGGTCGCCGGCTTCCCGCTGCGTGGCGCCTTCGATCTCCTGCCGCGCATCGTCAGGTTGCGCGTCCTGCGCAGGCTGCCGTGCGAGATCTCGGCCTTCGCCGCTTTCGCGGGGCCGCCGTCGGTTGCGCACGCCGAGGCGCTCCTACGCGGAGTCGAGTCGCGGTCTGCGACCCTCGACGGCCGCCTCGACGCGATCTGCATCGGCATCCCGCACGCGACGCCTCACGTGCCGCGGGAGGCGCCGAACCCCGTGCTCGCCGCGTACCTCGGCCTCGGCCTGGCGCTGCGGCTCTGGCGCGACTCGTTCCCGCTCGTCGAGGGCGGCACGGCGATCCTCCTCAGCCGCTTCACGCGGCGGTTCCCGCACCCGACGCAGCAGCCGTACCGCCGACTCTTTCAGGCGCTGGCGTCCGGGGCACGTGAGCCGGAGGACCTCGTCGACGACGAGCGCGAGGCCGCCGAGGACGAGCGCGCGCTCACCGCGTACCGGGACGGCCGCGCCGCTCATCCGCTGCTGCCGTTCGCCGAGTGGGCCGCGTGCCGACCGGCGCTCGGACGCCTCGGCGCCGTGCTCATCGCCGGCTGCCGTGACGCGATGGCCGCCCGTCGGCTCGGGTTCGTGCCGACGAGAGGCGTGCCGGCCGCGCTCGAGATGGCCCACGGCCGCGCCGGCGGCCCGCCACGCGTCGGCGTCCTGCTGTCCCCGCCGTACTTTCCGTTGCGAGTGTCCGAGGAGCCTGTCGACCGGTCAGTTCAGACGGACGCCGAGCAAAGCCCGGCGTCCTGAGACCGGCGCCGCAAGCGGCGCCTCGGTTCCCTCTCCGAGTCCGTGATCACGACTAGCCCCACTGCTGACTTGGTGTTCCAGCCACACGCGCGTCAGCGCTGTCGGCATTCGACGAAGTGAGCTTTTAGTCGCCGAAAGTGTGGAGCACTTTCGGCGAGTCAGCGGCCCGTGGCCGCTGACCCCCTAATCCACGCCGAGGTAGGTCTTGCGGACCTGCTCGTTGTCGCGGAGCGCCTTGGCGTTGTCGGAGAGCACGATGTTGCCCGTCTCCATCACGTAGCCGCGGTCGGCCGTGTCGAGCGCCATCAGGGCGTTCTGCTCGACGAGGAGGATCGGAGTGCCCTGCTCGTTGATCTCGCGGACGATCTCGAAGATCTTCTCGACGAAGATCGGCGCGAGCCCCATCGACGGCTCGTCGAGCATCAGCAGCTTCGGCCGCGCCATCAGCGCCCGGCCTATGGCGCACATCTGCTGTTCGCCGCCCGAGAGCGTGCCCGCCTTCTGGTGCTTGCGCTCCTCGAGGCGCGGAAAGAGCGAGAAGACGCGGTCCATGTCCTCTCTCTGGCCGGAGCGGTCACCGCGCTGGAACGCCCCCATCTGAAGGTTCTCGATCACGCTCATGCGCGAGAAGAGCCGCCGTCCCTCGGGCGACTGGCTGATGCCCATCTTGACGACGTTGTGCGGGGCCTCGTCGGTGATGTCCTTGCCCTGGAAGCGGATCGCTCCCTCGCGCGGATGGTTGAGCCCGTTGATCGAGCGCAGCGTCGTCGACTTGCCCGCGCCGTTCGCGCCGATCAGCGTCACGATCTCGCCGTCGCGAACCTCGAGCGAGATGCCCTTCAGCGCCTCGATCGACCCGTAGAAGGTGTGGACGTCCTCGACCTCGAGGATCTTCGCGCGCTCGGTGTTCATCCCTCGGCCACCGCCGCCGTACCCAGGTACGCCTCGATCACCCGCGGGTCGCGCTGCACCTCCTGCGGCGAGCCCTCGGCGATCTTCTCTCCGTAGTCGAGCACGGTCACCCGGTCGGACACGCCCATCACCACGCGCATGTCGTGTTCGATCAGCAGCACAGTCAAATTCTGCTCGTTGCGCAGCCGCGCGACAAAGGACGTGAAGTCGGCGGTCTCCTGCGGGTTCATGCCCGCCGTCGGCTCGTCGAGCAGGAGGAGCTTCGGCTGGGTGGCGAGCGCGCGTGCGACCTCGAGGCGCCGCTGGTCGCCGTAGGACAGGTTTCGCGCGAACTCGTTGTGCTGACCGCGGAGCCCGGAGAACTCGAGTAGCTCGCGCGCCTGCTTGCGAGCGGCCTCCTCCTCGCGCTTCAGCCCCGGGGTCTTGAGCACGCTGCGCACGATGCCGCCGTGCAGTCGGGAGTGCATGCCGACGAGCGTGTTCTCGAGCGCCGTCATGTTGTGAAAGAGGCGGATGTTCTGAAACGTCCGCCCGATGCCGCGCTCGGTGATCGCGTGCGGCGGCTTGCCCGTGACGTCGGTCCCGTCGAACACGATGCGCCCGCCGGTCGGCTTGTAGACGCCCGTGAGCGTGTTGAAGAACGTCGTCTTCCCGGCTCCGTTCGGCCCGATCAGGCTGACGATCGAACGCTCCGGGATCGTGAAGTCGACGTCGTTGACGGCGACGAGCCCACCGAACTCCTTGCGCACGGCCTCGGCGGTGAGCAGGTCGGCCATCTAGTGACTCACGTCGTAGAGCGGCTGGTCGGCGACGCCGCCCTCGAACTCGGCCTTGCGGCGAGCGCTCGGGATCAGCCCCTCGGGCTTGAAGAGCATCACGATCACGAGGATGAGCCCGAAGATGCCGTACTGGTAGAGGGGCACGTCGATGTCGGTACTCCAGATCTGCACCCACTCGGCACCTCGTTGCCCGCTGAAGTGGTCGTTGAGCCAGCCGCCGATGTTCCCGAGCCCTTCCTGGTTCAGGTAAGCGAGGAACGAGCCGCCGAGGATCACCCCCCAGACATTGCCCATGCCGCCGAGGATGACCATGCAGAGGATGAAGACCGAGATGTTGAAGAAGAAGTCGTCGGGGAACGTCCCGCTCTTGAAGCTGGCGTAGTACGCGCCGGCGATCCCACCGAAGAACGCGCCCGCCGCATATGCCCACGTCTTCGTGCGCATGAGCGGAACGCCCATGGCCGCTGCCGCCGTCTCGTCCTCACGGATGGCGATCCACGCCCGCCCGAGCCGTGAGTCGCGCAGCCGGACCGAGCAGAAGACGGTGAAGAGGACGAGCAAGAGCGCGGTCCAGTAGTAGAGGCGGAGGCTGTCGCTCAGGAACGGGAACGCGTCGCCTCCGGGCGTCAGGTAGGAGTCCGGCAGGCCGATGTTGCCTAGGGTCTCGCCGAAGCCGGGCGGGTCGATCGGGTTGATGCCTTGCGGCCCGTTCGTGAGATTGAAGCCCGTGCCAAAGAGGTTGTCCCCGTTACGAGCGATCTGGGGCATGATCTCGCCGAAGCCGAGAGTGACGATAGCGAGGTAGTCACCCCGCAGACGCAGCGTCGGCAGCCCGATGAGGACGCCGATGACCGCCGCGAAGATCGCGGCGACGGCGAGGATCACCCAGATCGAGACGTGGATGCCGTCCGCGTCCGGGCTGACGCCAACGGAGCCGAGATGGAAGTTGATGCTCTCGCCGAACTGCGGCGACGCGAACCACGCCGCGGTGTACGCACCCATGGCGTAGAACGCGACGTAGCCGAGGTCGAGCAGGCCCGCGTAGCCCACGACGATGTTCAGGCCGAGGGCCATCATCACGAAGATCATCATCGTGACCGCCGTGTCGACCGTCGGGAAGCCGCCGAAGACCGGGATCTCGAACATGTACGGCTGGTAGTAGGGGTAGAGCACGGCTGCGAGGATCACGAGCGTGAGGACCAGGAAGCGGCCGTAGGGGACCCGGTCCCAGGCGGGGATGTACACGAGCCAGCCGAACAGCAGCGCGAGCACGAGCATGAGGTTCGCGCCCGAGAGGACGGCAATGACCAGGAAGGCGACGGCGCCTCCGATGAGGGCCTTCTTGAGGCGCGGGCGGCTCTCGCGGATGAACGCGTCGCGGTCGAACGTGAAGTCGGGTCGCCGCACCTAGCCTCCTTCCGGCGTGCGTTCGCCCAGCAGGCCCTCGGGACGGAAGACGAGGATCATGATCAGGATCGCGAAGATGATCGACGTCGTCCAGTCGCTGCCCGGCGTCGCCCAGCCGAGGCCGTTGTTGAACGACTCGATCAACCCGATCAGAACGGCGCCGAGAACCGCGCCGGGCAGGTTTCCGATCCCGCCGAGGACCGCCGCAGTGAATGCGATCAGCCCGAGGCGGAAGCCGGTCGTGAAGTGGATGGTCGTCGTGTAGAGGGCGAAAAGCAGCGCCGCCACTCCGGCCAGGGCGCCCGCGATGAAGAACGTGAAAGAGATCGTCCGGTTGACGTTGATTCCCATCATCGCCGCCGCGTCCTGGTCCTGTGCCGTCGCGCGCATCGCCTTCCCCTGGCGCGTCCGCTGCACGAGCCCGATGAGCAGGAGCAGGGTCGGCGCGGTGAAGAGCAGGACGATGAACTGTCGCCATGTGTACGCGACGCTCGTTCCCTGGATCGTCAACGTGAAGACGTCGCCCGTGGGCAGGATCGAGTCGATGGATGTGGGGCGCGCGCCCTTCCAGACGAGCCCGATGTTCTGGAGGATGAAAGACATCCCGATCGCGGTGATCAGAGGCGCCAGGCGCGGGGCGCCACGTAAGCGTCTGTAGGCGACCAGCTCGATCGTCGTGTTGATCGTCGCGCAGAACACCATCGTGATGGCGAGCATCCCGAAGATCCCGACCCAGAGCCCGAGATCGCTCGCCTCCGCCAGGCCCCAGCTCGCGACCATCGTCGCGACGAGCATGCCGCCGAGCATGAAGACGTCGCCGTGGGCGAAGTTGATCAGCTCGAGAATGCCGTAGACGAGCGAGTAACCCAGCGCGACGAGGCCGTAGACCGCGCCGTTCGTGAACCCGATCAAGAACAGCCGGTAGAACTCCGCCGGCTCCTTGAAGAGGTTGACGGCCAGCCAGATGATGACGACCAGGACGAGGAAGGAGCCGATCAAGGCCATCGCGCTCGGCCGGTGTGCCGCTGGTAACCGGATCCTCGACGCCTCGGTGGCCACAGCTCCTCCCCTTTAGCGCTGGGGGGAGGACATCCGCGTCCTCCCCCCAGTCGTCATCGGTGGTTTTTCGCTTCTAACCCTTCACGAAGCTGAGCTCAGGCGTGATCAGCTTGTTGAACACGCCCTTGCCGCCCTGAACGATGAACACGGCAACAGTGCCGAGCGTCGTGTCGCCGTTCTCGTCGATCTTGAAGTCGCCCAGAATGCCGTCCTTGACGTCGCGGTTGAACAGGCCTTCGGCGATTTTCGGCCGCGACGCGTCGGAGTCGGCGATCGAGTCGAGCATGATCTGCGCCGCCTGCGCGGCGTAGTTCGTGTACGGGTCGGGCGCGTGGCCGACTTCCGCTGTGAAGTCGTCGACGAACTTCTTGCCCGCTCCCTTCAGCTGGTCGGGCGGGATGCCCGGCTGCGTGATGTACATCCCCTCGGCAGCCTGGCCTGCGCCCTGCACCGTCGCCGAGATCGGCGTCCAGCCGTCCGGCCCGATGATCTTGACCTCGTTGCCGAGGCCGGCGCGCAGGTCCTTGATCAGCTTGCCGCCGTTGTTGCAGACGATGCCGCCGAGGAAGACCGAGTCGGCGCCGGAGGCCTTGATCCGGCTCGCGATCGCCTCGTAGCTCGACGCGTTCTTGTCCCACGCCTGCGGCGAGCCCGGCAGCGTCCCGATCCCGAGCTTCTTCGCGTAACGCACGAAGAGGTT
>JBKPFD010000291.1:0-4016 GCA_046729155.1 Actinomycetota bacterium | reverse complement strand
GAAGGCCTTCTTCCCTCACGCGGCGTCGCTGCGTCAGGCTTTCGCCCATTGCGCAAGATTCCCCACTGCTGCCTCCCGTAGGAGTCTGGGCCGTGTCTCAGTCCCAGTGTGGCTGATCGTCCTCTCAGACCAGCTACGGATTGTCGCCTTGGTGGGCCGTTACCCCGCCAACAAGCTAATCCGCCGCAAGCTCCTCCTCGGCCGAAAGCCGAAGCCATCTTTTCTCACGAGCCCGAAAGCTCGAGAGGCCATCCGGTATTAATCCGGGTTTCCCCGGGCTATCCCGGTGCCGAGGGCAGATTACTCACGTGTTACTCACCCGTTCGCCGCTGTCCCCAGGGCCGAAGCCCTGGTTCTCGCTCGACTTGCATGTGTTAAGCGCGCCGCCAGCGTTCGTCCTGAGCCAGGATCAAACTCTCCGTGAAGATCTGGTGTCACGTCGACTCCCGAAGGAGCCGGCTGACGATCTTTGGATGAGCTTGAGCTCAAAGTCATCCGCCTCCGTACTTGGAGGCGTTGACAGGTTTAAGGACCTCGGACCGCTAGGTAACCGGCCGAGGCTCTCGACGTTTCACGCTGTTGAGTTTTCAAAGACCGTTGCCGCGGGGGCGTAAAAAAGCCTCCGACTCGCGCCAGAGGCCTCCAGAGTGCTCGGTGTTGCGTCGTATCCGAGTTGCGTCCGAAGGCGCTCCAGTTGTCGAGTTTCAGGGACGTTTCTACGCCGCCCGTCTTGGCGGCTTGCGAATGGTAGCAGGCGCGAGGGGGGTGTCAAGGAGCGCGGAACCGCATGAAACGCCGCTTTCCGGCTTGAACAAGGGCGCCCTCGAGCGCCTCCCGCGGCAGGTCGAGCTCGCTCACCACCTGCCCGTTCACTTTCACCCCGCCCTGAGCGAGAAGGCGGCGCGCCTCGCTCGTCGACGGGATGCCGAGGTGCTCGACGAGCAGCGCCGGCACGTGGACCAAGCCGTCGCCCGGGGGAAGGTCGGCCTCGGGCGCGTCCTCCGGAGCCTCGCCCTCACGTACCACGCGCGTGAAGTGGTCCTCGGCCCGCTGCGCCGCCTCCTCGCCGTGCGAGCGGCGCACGATGAACCGCGCGAGCTCGAGCTTGGCCTCCAGCGGGTCGCCGGCAGGCTCGGCGTCCTCCAGCAGCAGGCGGTACCACTGCGGGAGCAGCGAGTCGGGGATGCGCATCGCCTTGCCGAACTGCTCCTCGGGCGCCTCCATCAGGCCCATGTAGTTGCCCTTGGACTGGCTCATCAGCTGCCCGTCCCAGGACAGGAGGAGCTCGACCGTCAAAGCGACCTGCGGCTCGAGCCCGTAGGCCTGCATGACCTCGCGCCCCATGAGCAGGTTGTAGAGCTGGTCGCTGCCGCCGAGCTCGACGTCGGCCTCGACCGCGACCGAGTCGTAGCCCTGCATGATGGGGTAGAGCAGCTCCGAGAGCGAGATCGGCTCCTGCGCGGCAAAGCGCTTCGCGAAGTCGTCGCGCTCCAGCAGCCGCGCGACGGTCGCAGTCCTCGCGAGCCGCACGATCTCGGCATAGTCGAGCTTCCCCAGCCACTCGCTGTTGAAGCGGAGCTCCGTGCGCTCGGGGTCGATGATCGCCGAGGCCTGCTCGAAGTAGCTCTTCGCGTTTCGGTCGATCTCCTTCTCGGACAGGATCGGTCTCGTCGTCGAGCGGCCCGAAGGATCGCCGATGCGCGTCGTGTAGTCGCCGACGATAAGCACGCCCATGTGGCCCTCCCGCTGGAACGCGGCCATTCGTTGCAGCGGTACGCCGTGGCCGAGGGTCACCTCCGGAGTGGTGACGTCGATCCCGAGCTTCACGCGGAGCGGCCGGCCGAGCTCGAGCTTGCGCTCCAGCTCGCCCTTCGGCAAGACCTCGAGCGCGTTGCGGGTGAGCTCTGCCAACGACATGGACCGAGTCTAGACTGCCCCGGTCTTGCCGCTTCGCAGACGCCCCCGGCCGGCGCGGAAGAACGGGCGCCGCATCCGAAAGCTCCGTCTCCTAGCGCTCCTCGCGGTGCTGGGACTGCTCTGCATGGCCTCGTTCACGTTCGGCCTCATGACCGCGATCGCGAGTCAGATCCCGGACCTCGACCCGGCTCATCAGCAGAAGTTCGAGCACGACGGTTACATCTACGACCGCGACGGCCACGTCCTCGCCGTGCTGCGCGGCTCCGAGAGCCGCGTGCTCGTCAACTCGGACGAGATCTCCCCGATCATGAAGCAGGCGATCGTCGCCATCGAGGACAAGCGCTTCTTCGAGCATCGGGGCGTCGACCTGCGCGCGATCGGCCGCGCCTTCTGGGCCGACGTCCAGAACAAGCGAGTCGTCCAGGGCGGCTCGACGATCACGCAGCAGTTCATCAAGAACGCCTACGTGAAGGACCGGCGCGGGGTCGCGCGCAAGCTGAAGGAGGCGGCGCTCGCCTGGCAGCTCGAGCAGCGCAAGAAGAAGGACTGGATCCTCACCGCCTACCTGAACACGATCTACTTCGGAAACGGCGCCTACGGGATCCAGCAGGCTGCGCTCACGTACTTCGGCAAGCCGGCGAGCCAGTTGAAGCTTCCCGAGGCGGCGCTGCTCGCGGGGATCCCGAAGGACCCCGCCCGCTACGACCCCGTGACGAACCCGAGCGCAGCGAAGCTGCGACGGCGGGTCGTGCTCGATGAGATGCTCGCCCAGAGGACGATCACACCCGAGGACTACCACGCCGCCCGTAGCGCGGCGCTGCCCTCGCCGACTCAGGTCCGGCTCCCGGGCACGGGGCGAACGAAGGGCCAGTACTTCGTCGACTACGTCAAGCAGCAGTTGATCAAGCACGAGGACTACGGGACGGGGCGGGTCTTCGGCGGCGGGCTGCGCGTGAAGACGACGATCGACCTCGGCCTGCAGCAGATCGCGCGCGGCGCGATCGCCAAGTGGCTCTCGAACCCGGACGGGCCGCAGGCGGCGCTCGTCGCGATCAACCCCCAGAACGGCGAGGTCCTGGCCATGGTCGGCGGCTCGAACTTCCGCGAGAGCCAGTTCAACCTCGCCGTGCAGGGCGAGCGGCAGCCAGGCTCGGCGTTCAAGCCGTTCGTGCTCGCCGCCGCGTTCGACCAGGGCATCTCGCCCGCCACGCACTTCGTCTCGAAGAAGGTCGTCATCCCGCTCGGCGACCGTCTCTGGCAGGTCGAGAACTACGAGGGCTCCTACCTCGGCTCGATCGACCTCGAGTCGGCGACGGTGCACTCGGACAACGCGGTCTACGCGCAGCTGACCGAGCTCGTCGGGCCGCGCAACGTGCGGCGCATGGCCCAGCGCACGGGTATCAGGAGCAAGCTCAACGACTACTTCGCGATCGGGCTCGGCGCCGAGGCGGCGAACCCGCTGGAGATGGCGCGCGCGTTCTCCACGTTCGCGAACGGCGGCGTGCGCGTCGACGGCTCGCTGTTCGGCGACGTGCCCCGCGTGATCACCGCCGTCGGCAAGCACAGGAACGAGCCGGTCGGCCGGCGCGTCCTCGACGAGGACAAGGCGGCGCTCCTGAACTCGATCCTGCAGAAGGTCGTCACGGAGGGAACCGGCCACCGTGCCGGGCTCCCCGACCGGCCGGTCGCGGGCAAGACGGGCACGACCGAGAACTACGGCGACGCATGGTTCGTCGGGTACACGCCGCAGCTCGCGGCGGCCGTCTGGGTCGGCTACCCGACCCAGCTCCGCCCGATGCTGAACGAGTTCCACGGCGACGCGGTCGCGGGCGGGACGTATCCGGCCGAGATCTGGAAGACGTTCATGGAGAAGGCCTTCGAGTACGGGAAGGTGAAGCCGACGACCGTCAAGCCCGATCCGATCTCGTTCCCGTCGCCGTCGATCCCCTACGCGTCACCGCGAATGGTCGTTTTCCGCGACGGACACCTTCAGGTCGACAACGGCCAGTGCCACTCGCCGACGCAGGTCTTCTTCTTCTCGGAGGACGCGCCGGGCCGCGTCGCGGACTGCAGGCCGAACGAGGTCGACGTCCCGGACC
>JBKPFD010000290.1:0-4837 GCA_046729155.1 Actinomycetota bacterium | reverse complement strand
TACCTAGACAGAGGCCGTTCAGGAAGACTCGCACGACGTTCGAGCCGTCGGCGCGCAGCTGCTCGAGCGCCGCCTGGACGCGAGCGGCGTCGTATTCGCCCACGTTGAACGTCGAGTGGTAGAGGCCGACGCCGGGCTGTTGCGAGAGGCGGACGTAGTTCGCCCCGCGCGGCATGAACCGCTCACCGGTGATGCGGTCGTAGAGCTCGTGGGAACCGCCCGCCGCTGCGCGGACGGCGATGCGGTGCTCGGGCTGGCGCGGAGGCGCGATGCTGCGGACGGCGAGGACGCCCGTCCGCGGATTCCGAATCCGCCCGCGCGAGATGCAGAAGTAGCGGTAGAGGCCGGCGCGCGTGAGGCTCGCGGTCAGCTTCGCGCCACGACCGGGGCGCAGGAACCCGCTTCGACGGCCCGCGATCGTGAAGAAGCGGCGGCGGCGCGCTCGGTTGACGATGCGGAAGGCGACGGTTCCCGAGTCGATGACCCCCGGAGCCGCGCGGCACGCGGTCCGCGTCATCGTCACGCGCACCTCGATCGTCCGCGTGCTTGCCGGCTCGGCCGCGCCGGCGAGAAGCCCGACGGCGCCGAGCGCTACGGCTGCGAGAAGGGCGGTCCGGCCCACGCCGTTCGTTTTCGCGAAGGCGCGGGCTTCTTACCAGGCCGCTAGGTGCTCTTCCACGGATCGAGATACCCGTCGTCGATCCGCAGAGTCGTCGTGCCCATCGGCTGGAACTGGAGCGAGACGCGCAAGGCGCTCACGCTCCACGAGGCGGTCGCCGAGCTGCGCGCCAACGCGGGGACGCAGTTCGACCCGCTCGTCGTCGACGCGGTCGCGAGGATCTCGGCGGAGTAGCTACGCGGCCGGCAGGTAGACGCGCGCCAGCTGGGCGAGGATCGCGTCTTCCGGCGAGGCGACGAAGCGCACGGTGTGCAGGACGGACTGCGCTCCGTGCATCGCGTCGTCGTCGGTCGGATCGGCGACGGCGACGACGGGCAGGCCGCGCACGAAGCCGACGGGCAGCGTGCGGAAGAGCCTGGCGAGGTCTTCGGGCAGGAGCTTCGCGGCCGCCGGGTCGATCGAGACCGTGCGGACGTCGAGGAACGGCAATCCCCGCTGCTCCGCCACGACCCGGACGATGTCGTCGGGGGTGACGAACCCGTGCTGGACGAGCACTTCGCCGAGCCGCTGTCCGGACTCCTGCGCGCGTGCGAGCGCGAAGTGGATCTCCTCGGCGCCGAGCAGTCCGGCCTCGGCGAGCAGCATGCCGAGCGGCGCCCGGCGGGCCTCACGGACTCGTTCGAGAAACGCCTCCGCTAGCGCGCCGCCGTGGGCCGGGTCGGGATCCGGTGAGACGAGCATCAGCTCGGGCGAGATGTCCCGCCGCGGGGCGGGCTGCATCCGCTCGGCGCGGGCCTCTGCGAGGGAGCGCACGACGTCGAGCCGGTCGCGCAGGCCGGTGCCGAACTCTTTCGGCGAGAACTGTGGTCGTACCGCGTCGGTGATCTCGGCAGGCCGCATGGATTCCTCCCTGCACCGACTGTAGGAAGCTCGCGAGGCTCCAGCCTCCCCCTTTTAGGTCACGTCTGGCGTCTGACACCGGACATGTCCCGCTTCTGGCTCCTGGTCAGGGTTCACGCCAGATGCCGGCCATGTCTGGCGTCTGACGCCGGACATGGCTAGCCGGCGAAGACGACCTTCTCCGCGTGTTCAATGACCTCGGCCGGCGCCGGGGGCTCGAGGAGCAGCTCCGCGAGCTCGTCCGGGTTCGGGAACCCGGCGTCCCGGTACTCAGCGGCCGCGCGCTCGACGTCGTACTCGGTCCGCCGGAGCTCCACGTCCGGGCCGAGCAGCGCCCAGTACGCGCCCGGACGGCCCTCGTAGGGCAGGCCGACGCTGCCCGCGTTCAGGCTCCGCACGCCCGCTACCGGGCGGTCGAACTGGATGTGCACGTGCGCCGTGACGACGACCCGCTCCTCGACGCCGGTCATGAACTCGCGGACGCGCTCCTCGGGCGTCTCCGGCGTGACGCACTCCTCGTCGCTCCGCGGCGAGCCGTGGCAGAACCGAACGGCGCCGAGCCCGTCCACGTCGACGACGTGCTGCTCGGCGAACGACTCGAGGAACGCCCGCATCTCCGGCGAGTGACGCTCCTGCATCCAGCGCTCGCGGTCGCGCTCGTCGAGACCTTCGAGGACTGCACGATCGGCGTTTCCGCGCACGAAGAGCGCGTTCTCGAGCGCCGCTGCGAGCCGATAGGTCTCGACCGGCTCCGCGCCCCACGTGAGATCACCTCCGAAGACCACGACGTCGGGCCCGATCTCCTCGAGCTCGGCGAGAACGGCCGCGAGCGCCGTCGCGTTGCCGTGGACGTCCGACAGGACTGCCACCCGCACGTCAGCGCCGCTCCGTGGCCAGCCGCAGGCCGAACGCGACGAGCACGGCCCCGACCAGCGCGTCGAGCGCCCGACGGATCCGCGGCCTCCGCAGGAAGTCGCCCGCACGCGCGACGGCGAACGCGTAGGCAGTCAGCCAGACGAGCGTCATCGAGCAGAAGAAGAGCCCGAGGCCGAGCAGGACGCCGAAGGAGGCATCGCCGCCCGGAGTGAACTGCGGAAGCAGGCTCGTGAAGAAGACGGCCATCTTCGGGTTTCCGAGGTTGCTGACGAGCCCCTGGCGGAAGGCAAGGCGCGGCTCGAGCGAGCGTGCCGAACGCGAAGCCGCCGGCCTGTGCTGCGGCGCTCGCGTTACCGCCCTCCAGAGCGACTGCGCGCCGAGGAAGACCAGGTACGCCGCTCCGGCGAGCTTGACGGCCACGAATGCGGGCTCCGATGCGACGAGCAAGGCTGCAATGCCAGCGCTCGCCGCCACCGTCCAGCAAGCCTGTCCGCTGGAGACGCCGAGCGCGGTGAAGACGCCCGCGCGACGACCGCCGAGAAGCGTGTTCCGAATCGTCAGCGCCGTGTCCTGCCCCGGAGTGACGATCACGATCGCCGAGACCCCGAGAAAAGCGGCCAGGTGCGCCATGGCCGCAGCGTACCCCTCAGCGCGCCGGCCCCCAGTCCGCGTCGAAGTCCTGCGCCCTGGCGGACGTGAGTCGGCGGCGCCCGGACCCGTCGGCCCGCACGACGTACAGGTCGTAATCGCGCCCCTTGACCACCGCCTGGCAGACGATCCAGCGGCCGTCGGGCGACCAGGCGGGGTCCCAGTCCCAGAACTCGTCCTCGGTCAGACGTGCGCGGCCGGTGCCGTCAGCGGACACGACGAAGAGCTCGCGATCGAAGATGTCCCCACCGTCCTGGCCGGCGTAGAGGACGCGAAGGCCATCGGGCGACCAGTCCGGGTCGTCGTTGTTCGCCGAGTCCGTGAGCCTCCTGCGGTCGGACCCGTCGGCGTTCATCGTGAAGATGTCGTTGTAGTAGATCAGCGTCGCGCGGTAGTGCCAGGCGATCCGGTTTCCGCTCGACCAGGACGGCTTGTAGCTGTCGCCTTCCGTCGTCAGGCGGCGAAGGCCGCGGCCGTCGAGCCCGACCGTGAAGATGTCCTGCACGCGGTCCTTCGGCTCGACCGCCGTGACGGCCCGGTGAAAGGCGAGGCGCCGGCCGTCGGGGGACCAGCTCGGGCAGTTGTCCGAGCCGGGGCTGCGCAGGACGCGGCGTAGACCCCGCCCGTCGGCTCGCATGACGAACAGGTCGGAGCCCCACGGCGCGCGCCCCCGCGCTCTCGCGAAGGCGAGTCGGCGTCCATCGGGCGACCACGCGGGACACATGTCGGCGACTCGGTTGCGCGTCAGACGGCGCAGGCCGCCGCCGTCGGGCCGGATCGTGAAAAGCTCCGCGTCTCCGTCGCGCTTGCTCACGAAGACGATGAGGCCGTTCCGGACGGCCGGCGCGGACGAGGCCGACATGCCGGCCGTCGCGGCGATCGCCGTCACGACGGCGAGAGCGAAGGCCGGAAGCCAGCGCGCGAGCACGGTACTCGCAGGCGAAACGGACGCACGGCTCACCGAGGTACGCATCAGTACAGGACGAGTCGGTCGCGGTGCACGACCTCGAGACCTCGAGCGCGCGCCGCGACCTCGACCGATCCGACGCCTGCGATCCCCTTTGCGAAGACGACACCGTCGGGACCGGCGAGCTCGACGCCCGCGCCCGGCTCGAAGGTGCCCTCGCAGCGGACGACGCCCACGCCGAGCAGCGAGGCGCCCTGCTCGGCGACTGCACGCTTGGCGCCTTCGTCGAGGTGCAGCCGGCCGGCGACGGGCTTCCCGTACCGCAGCCAGAGCTTGAACGCGGGCTCGTCGCGTTCCCGCGGCGCGAAGCGCGTCCCGCGCGCCTCCCCCGCGAGGATCGGCCCGAGCACCTCGTCGCCGTGCCCCGCCGCGATCACGGTCGGGATCCCGGCGGCCGAAGCCATCTCGGCAGCTAGGACCTTGCTTTGCATCCCGCCGCGTCCCAGCGCCGTGCCCGATCCGAGCTCCGCCTCGCCGGCCAGGGCCCCCTCGGCGAGCAGCTCGGCGCCGGGCGTGCCGGGCGCTCGCGAGTACACGCCCTCGACCTCGGTCAGCAGCACGAGCAGGCTCGCCCGCACGAGCACGGCGACCTGCGCCGCGAGCGCGTCGTTGTCGCCGAACGTGATCTCGTCCGTCGCGGTCGCGTCGTTCTCGTTGACGACCGGGACGGCGCCCATCCGGAACAGCTCGGCGAGCGCCCGCCGAGCGTTGACGTAGGCCGCCCGGTCCGCGATGTCGCCGGCGGCAAGAAGAATCTGCGCCGCCTGGACGCCCTCCCGCGCGAGGGCCTCCTCCCAGACCGCCTGCAGCCGTGCCTGGCCGAGAGC
>JBKPFD010000289.1:0-7412 GCA_046729155.1 Actinomycetota bacterium | reverse complement strand
GAGGCCGCCCTCGAAGCGGAGCAGCAGGTTCTTGCCGACTGCCTCGACGGACTCGAGCCGCAGGCCGTTCAACCGCTCAGGAAGTCGCTTCACGGCCGCCTGTGGATGAGGAGACTCGACCTCGAGGCGCTGGCCGACGAGGACTTGCAGGCGGCGTGCCGCCCGGTGGAGCGCGTCGCCTTCGGGCATGCTGGAAAGGTATGCCCTCGCGCGCCAGGTCAGCCGCCGCGGGCGCAGTCGCGGCCACTGTCTGGGGGCTCGTCGAGCCCCTCGACCAGCGGTTCTTCCGCTCCGACCAGTCGGACATCGCCCTGCTCGGCAAGGCGCTGACGAGGGGACCGCGCTGGCGGCAGGTCGGCTTCGCCGTGCACGCCGTCAACGGCGCGCTGTTCGGGCTCGCCTTCCACGAAGCGCGGGAGCGGATCTCGGTCGAGCAACGCCGGCTGGCACTGGCGATGGCGCTCCTCGAGAACGTCGCCTTCTGGCCCCTCGGCTACTTCGTCGATCGGTACCACCCCCGCCTCGGCGAGCGCGGGGTGCCGCCGCTGCTCGGCAACGGCCGCGCGTTCGCGCAGGAGACCGTGCGGCACGCGTTGTTCGGAACCGTTCTCGGCCGCCTGGCTTAGGCCCAGGGCAGCTCGCTCCAGCGATCCGGCCTCGCGTACTGCCATTCGAAGCGCCCGGCCTGCGCCTCGCGCGGTGAGCTCGTCTCGCGCTCGACGCCGACGCCGTGCCGCAGGGCGAGCTCGGAACGCGGATAGAAGGCGCCGAACTCGTTGGTTCGCGCGCCGATCATGATGATCACGCACGGGCTCTCGCCCGTCACGACGAAGGCGTGCTCAGTCCCCGGAGGGCAGTGCACGAAGTCCCACGCCTTGAGCGGCCGTTCCTCCCCGGCGACGAGCAGCAGGCACTCGCCTGCGACGACGAGGAAGTCCTCCTGGTTCGACTCCGAGTGGTAGAGCCCGCTCGACTCCTGCGTCAGCACGCGCACGTTGATGCCGAGCTGGGAGAACGGCACGTCGAACCCTTCGAACGCGCACATGGCGCCGAGACCGCTCGTCTCCCAGGCGGCGTCGCGGACGTTGACGACGAACCAGCCCTCGGAGACCGGCGTGAGGCCCGAGCCGACGTCCTCGAGTCGCGCTTCCTCGACCATGTCCTACTCGCCGAGCGGCTGCCCGAAGGCGATGTCGTGCCCGTCCGGGTCCTGCACGCCGAACTCGCGGAAGCCGTGCGGGGCGTCGTAGATCGTGTAGTCGATGCCCGCGCCGCGCTCCTGTAGCTCGGCGTAGAGACCATCGACGTCGTCGACCAGGATGTAGGCATTCCACAGGTTCTCGACAACGCGCCCGTGCGGGACGATGTGCGCCGAGTCGGACGCGAGCGCAAGGAAGATCGACGCTGCGTCCCGGCCCGTCGTGGCGAAGTTCCTCGGGTCTCCGTGCACTTCGCAGTCGAAGCCGAGCCGGTCGCGGTAGTAGTCGACAGCGCGCTCGAGGTCGGCGACGAGGAAGACGGTCGAAATGCCGGTCAGAGTCGCGATGCGGCGATCCTACGGCCTGAGGACTGCGCGCCTAGGGCCGGCGAGGAAGCCCACATCGAGCAGGAGCGGCATGACCTCGCTCTCCCCCACCGGCTCGCCGTCGAAGCGCTCGACCGCGAGCCGTTTCGCGCCACCGCTTTTTACCCGTTCGACGAGAGCCTCGAGCGCTGGGCGCAGCCAGCTCTCGTCCGGGTCGCGGAGCGGCAGGAGCGTGCGGCCGCCCCGCTCGACGAAGAGCACGGCCTCGCCGCCGAGGAGGACGACCTGGGCGCCCGCAACTCGGGCCGCCCGGCCGCCGGCTCGCTTTGGCCAGGGCAGAGCGGCTCCGTAGGGCTGAGCCGGATCGGCCGCGGCGAGGACCAGTGCCTCGGGCTCCTCCCCTTCCTGAGGCCTCAGCTCTCGCAGCCGCTCGACCGCGCCGCCGAGCGCGAACTGGGCGCCGCCGAGCCCTTCGACGAAGTACCCGCGGCGACAGAGCCCCAGCGTCTCGAGCGCGCGCAGCTCCCCGTAGACCGCGCCGTACCCGCCCGGAATGCCCTCCGCCCGCACGCCGTCGCGGGTGACGATCCCCTGCCGTTCGAGCAGCAGCTCGGCGAGGGCACGCCGGTCCGGGACGCGTCCGGTGCCTGGCACCGGACCTGGCTCGAAGAGACGGTTCGTCAGCGACCAGCGCCCTTGTGTGGCGGTGATCGCCTGCGCGCGCCGGCGCGAGAACCGTCTCGGCCTGCGCTCCGGCTGTGGAATTCCGTAGCGGCGGCCGGCACGCAGCGGCGTCCAGGCGTCATTCGTCACCTCGCCCGCCCAAACGAGGTCCCAGAGGGCAGGCAGAGCCTCCTCCGCCTCGAGCCCCGCGGCCGCGAGCAAGTCGAACCAGAACTCGGCCCCGCGCGCGAGGACTTCGCGCAACTGCTCGTGCGCCTCGCCCTCCGGACGCTCGGCACCGGCGGGACGCCCGAGTGCGGGCGCGTCCTCGCGGAAGTAGACCGCCACGCGGTCGAGGCCAGCGCCGACCCAGACGAGCTCCCCGGACGCGCAGAGCTGGTCGAGGTGCGCCGGCGCGTACCCCGGGATGCGGCGCGGCAGCACCTCGCTCTCCCAGAGTGAGACCGGAAGCGGCAGGCCCTGCAGGGGCACGAGCGCCTCGCGCAGGCTCGCGCGCCGGTCGATGCCGTGCCAGCTCGGCAGGAAGCGCCCGAGCGTCGCCTGCTCCGCGGGCTCCACTTCGCGCCGCAGCGCTGCCAGCGACGCGCGCCGCAGCCGCCGCAGCACGTCCGGGTCGCACCACTCGCGCTCGGTCCCACCTGGACGGAGCTCGCCGCGAACGAGCTCGTCGGCGCGCTCGAGCGCACGGAGCTCGTCCTCGACGCGGGTCGGATCGAGCCCGAACCTCTCCGCCGCCTCGGCCGTCGTGAACGGCCCCCGCGTGCGCGCGAAGCGACGCAGCAACGAGCGCAAGGGCTCGTCCGTCGGCTCGAGGAACGCCTCCGGCAGCCCGCCCGGAGGCATCACGCCGAGCGCGTCGCGGTACCGGCCCGCATCCTCGGCCGCCGCGAGCCGGTCCTCGCCCGCGACCCGCACCGTGATCGCCCGCCTCTCGGCAAGAAGCGGCTCGGCCAGCGGCGCATCGTACTCGCCTTCCCGTAGATCGCCGCGCCGGCGCAGCACGTCGTGCAGCTCGTCCGCATTGCGGGGAGACCCGCGCAGCTGCTCCTCGACCTCCTCGAGCGCGGCGGGGTCGATCAGGTCGCGCAGCTCCTCCTGGCCGAGCAGCTCCTTGAGCAGGTCGCGGTCGAGCGACAGTGCCTGGGCGCGCCGCTCGGCCGGCGGCGTGTCGTCCTCGTACATGTAGTTGGCGACGTAGTCGAAGAGCAGCGACGTCGAGTACGGCGACGCGGTGGCCGTCTCGACGTCGACGAGGTCGATCTGCCTCGTCTTCAGACCGGTCAGCAGCCGCTTCAGCGCGCCGAGGTCGAAGACGTCCTGCAGGCACTCGCGGTACGTCTCGAGGATGACCGGGAAGGAGCCGAAGCGGCGCGCGACCTGGAGCAGCCCCTGCGCCTTGAGGCGCTGCTGCCAGAGCGGCGTGCGCTCACCCGGCCGCCGCCGCGGGATCAGCAGCGCGCGGCCCGCATTCTCGCGGAAGCGCGAGCCGAAGAGCGCGCTGCCCGCCAGCTCGCCCATCACGAGCTCCTCGACCTCGTCCGGGTCGACGATCATCTCCGCGGTCGGCGGAGTCGCCTCGGCGTCCGGCAAGTGGACGGCGATCCCGTCGTCGGAGTAGATGGACTGCACCTCGAGCCCGAGGGCGTCTCGTAACCGCGCCGCCAGCGCCAGCGACCACGGCGCGTGCACCCGGGCGCCGAACGGCGTCAGGATGCAGACGCGCCAGTCGCCGATCTCGTCGCGGAAGCGCTCGACGACCACGGTCCGGTCGGACGGCACGGCGCCCGTGGCCGCAAGCTGGTCGTTGAGGAACGTGAGCAGGTTCTGCGCCGCCTGCTCGTCCAACGCGTGCCGCGCCGTCAGCCGCTCCACGGCCTTCTTCTCGGGCAGCGACACCAGCTCGCGCGAGGCCTGGCCGATCTGCTCGCCGAGCTCGTACGGCCGCCCCGGCCCCTCGCCCTTCCAGAACGGGATCAGGCCAGGCACGCCCGGCGCCGGGGAGACGAGCACGCGGTCTCGCGTGATCTCCTCGATCCGCCAGGTGGAGGCGCCGAGCGTGAACGTCTGGCCGGCGCGCGCCTCGTAGACCATCTCCTCGTCGAGCTCGCCCACGCGGCCGCCGCCGTCGACGAGGTGGACACCGTAGAGGCCGCGGTCGGGGATCGTGCCCGCGTTCGTGACCGCAAGCTGCCGGGCGCCGCCACGCCCGCGGACGACGCCCGCCGTGCGGTCCCAGACGACGCGAGGGCGCAGCTCGGCGAACTCGTCGGACGGATAGCGACCCGCGAGCATGTCGAGCACGTTCTCGAGCTGGACGCGCGAGAGGTCGGCGAAGTTGTAGGCGCCGCGCACGAGCTCGTGCAGCTCGTCCACGGAGATCTCCTCGTCGGCGCAGATCGCGACGATCTGCTGTGCGAGAACGTCCAGCGGGTTGCGCGGGATCACGGTCTCCTCGATCGCCCCCTCGCGCATCCGCTCGGCGACGACCGCCGACTCGAGCAGGTCGGCCCGGAACTTCGGGAAGATGCGCCCCTTCGAGACGGCGCCGAGCTCGTGGCCGGCGCGGCCGATCCGCTGCAGGCCGCGCGCGACCGATTTCGGCGACTCGACCTGGATGACGAGGTCGACGGCACCCATGTCGATGCCGAGCTCGAGCGACGAGGTGGCGACGAGGCACGGGATCTCGCCCTTCTTGAGCAGCTCCTCGACCTCGAGCCGCTGCTCGCGCGCGAGCGAGCCATGGTGCGCGCGGGCCAGTTCCTTCTCCGCCAACTCGTTCAGCCGCAGCGCCAGCCGCTCGGCCAGCCGGCGGTTGTTGACGAAGACGATCGTCGAGCGGTGCTCCTCGACGAGCTTCAGGATCTCCGGGTAGATCGAGGGCCAGATCGAGCTCTGCTCGCCCGGTTCCCGCATGTCCTCGAGCGGGACGACGACCTCGAGGTCGAGCTCCTTCGAGCGGCCCGCGTCGACGAGCTCGATCGGCCGCCCGCCCGAGACGAAGCGCCCGATCTCCTCCAGCGGCCGCTGAGTCGCCGAGAGACCGATCCGCTGCACGGGCTCGTCGGTCAAGCGGTCGAGCCGCTCGACCGAAAGCGCGAGGTGCGCGCCGCGCTTCGTGCCCGCCACGGAGTGCACCTCGTCGAGGACGAGCGTGCGCACCGACTTCAGCATCTCGCGGGCGCGCGAGGTCAGCAGCAGGTAGAGCGACTCGGGGGTCGTGATGAGGATGTCCGGGTGCTCGCGGAGCATCGCCGCCCGGTCGCGCTGGGGCGTGTCGCCCGTCCGCACGGCCACGTCGAGCTTGCTCTGCAATCCGGCCAGCGGCCCGCGGAGGTTGCGCTCGATGTCGTAGTTGAGCGCTTTGAGCGGCGAGACATAGAGCAGTCGCAGGCCATCGCCCGGCTCGGCAGTAAGGCGGTCGATGCCGTAGAGGAAGGCCGCGAGCGTCTTCCCGGAGCCGGTCGGCGCCTGGATCAGCGTGTGCTTGCCGCTCGCGATCTTGGGCCAGCCGGCCTCCTGCGCAGGCGTCGGCCCGGCGAACGCGCCCTCGAACCAGGCGCGGGTCTTCGGCGTGAAGACGTAGAGCGCGCTCATGGCGCCAGCCTAGCCAGCCGGGGTCAGCCGAGGAGGGCGCGCAGGGCCTCGACGTCCCGGCGGAACCGGCCCTCCTCGATCGGCGGCGGCTCCTCCTCGGGATGCGGGAACGGCCAGCCCGGCTTCGGATCGTCGGCGTAGCGCGGCATGACGTGCGTGTGCATGTGCGGCAACGAGTTGCCGAGCAGCTCGTAGTTCATCTTCACCGGCTCGAAGTGCTGCTCGAGCGCCCGCCCGACGCGCAGGACCTCGAGCCAGTACGCGGCGGCCTCGTCCGGCTCCAGCTCCGTCGGCTCGGCGACGTGGCGGCCACGCCAGATCGCGATCGTGTAGCCCGGCTGCCGATCGGCGCGCTGGAGATAGGCGTCCGAGACCTCGCCGGCGAAGATCCGCGACCCGTACGGCGTCTCCTCGGGCCGCCCCTGGTCGCACATCGGGCAGCCCTCGCCGCGCTTGAGCGCGTAGAAGGACTCGGGCCACTCCACCCGTTTAGCATCGCGTATTCCGGTGCCCGAGACGCCCGAGGAGCTCTACGAGCGCGCGAAGGACTCGCTGCGCATGCCGCCCGTCGAGGAGTGGGAGACCTTCCCCTTCGACGGCGAGATGCGGCCGCGGCCGCTCCAGCCGCCGGTCGAGCGCGAGGCGCCCCGCCAGGGTGAGGGCGGCGTCGACTGCCGCCGGTGCGCACGAACCGACGACGAGTACCTCTGGACGAACGAGCGCTGGCGTCTGACGAGCACGTTCGAGCCGATGAGCCTGCCGGTCGTGGTGCTGCTCGAGCCGCGCGAGCACTTCGCGGAGCTCGGCGACCTTCCCGACGATCTCGCAGCGGAGCTCGGCGTCCTCCTCGGCCGCATCGAGGGTGCCGTGCGTTCCGTCGGGGAGATCGGCCGTGTGCACGTCTGCAAGTGGGGCGACGGCAGCGAGCACCTGCACTGGTGGTTCATGGCACGTCCCGCCCGAATCCCGCAGCTGATCGGCAGCTTCGCAGCGATCTGGGACGACGTCCTTCCCCCGCTGCCAGAGGATGTCTGGCGCGCGAACCTCGCCGCTGTCAAGGCGGCGCTCGAGGAGTAGTCTGACGGCATGGCGATCGTGGCTCCCGAGGCGCTTCACTTCACGAACAGCGCCGAGGCGAACGAGCTCCTCGCCCGCGAGCCGGTCGCGCTCCTGATCGGCTTCGCACTCGACCAGCAGGTGCCCGTGCAGACGGCGTTCTCGGGGCCGATGAAGATCAAGGAGCGGGTCGGCACGCTCGACCCCGGCGCAATCGCGCGAATGGACCCGCAGCAGCTCGAGGCCGCGTTCCGCGAGCGGCCGGCGGTGCACCGCTTCCCCGGCACGATGGCGACGCGGGTCGCCGACCTCTGCGCGTTCGTCGAGGAGGAGTACGGCGGCGACGCGTCACGGCTCTGGCGCGAGGCGACGGACAGCGACGACCTGCGGCGGCGGATCGAGGCGCTGCCCGGCTGCGGACAGATGAAGGTGAAAGCGCGGAGCGCAGTCCTGTCGAAGCGATTCGGCGTTCGCGTCGCCGACGAGCTGACGCCGAGCCACCCCACCCTCGGTGACGTGGACTCCGCCGAGGCGCTCGAGCGTTACCAGGCGA
>JBKPFD010000288.1:0-4366 GCA_046729155.1 Actinomycetota bacterium | reverse complement strand
CACGGGCTCGACACCGGGGGCATCCCACTCGAAAAGCGGGGCGCTCCCGTCGGCGCGCGGGGCGAGCCTGAGCAGGCAGCGAGCAGCTTCCGTGGCGTGTCCGAGCTCCTCGACGGCGGGCTTGAGCACGTCCTCGAGGCGCGTCGAGTAACGGATGCGCTCGGCGATGTGCAGCGCGGTCACGTCGCGGGCCCGCTCTCTGCCGAGCTCGATCTGCGCCTCGTGCGCATCGCCTGACAGCGCCGAGAGGATCGCGCCGGTGACGATGAAGACGAGCAGCTGCGCGACCATCGTCAGGGCGTCGGCGCCGATGATCGGCCCCACGATCACGCCCGCGATTGCACCCATCGCCGTGTAGGCGGCCGTCTCCATACGCCCGAAGAGCAGGGCGGAGAAAGCGATCGGCGCGTAAAACGGGACGAGGAGCAGCGCGGGCTCGTCCAGGACGGCGACGATGACCGCGATCACGACGATGTCGACGCCGAGCGCGACGCGCGCCACGACGCCCACGGGCCAGCGGCGCAGCGCCAGAATCGTCACGAGCGACAGGGCGAGGGCGACGACGAGGATCGGCAGCGTCTGCTCGACGCGCTCCGCCGGAGCCAGCAGTGTGTAGGCCCCGAACACGATCAGCGTGGCGAGCGCCGCGCCCGGTCGTCCGAACTGCAGAAATAGCAGCTGCTGCCGCTCCACTCCGCTGTACGCGGCATCAATGCCCGGGCCGCCCATGGCGCTCTTTACCGTAGATCAGGTTGCCCTGATCACAAAGTCCGCAAGCTCTCCTCGTGTCGTTACCATCGCGGCTATGGCCGACTCGACATCTTCTCTCGACGAGCGCCTGCAGGAGATCGGGGCCCAGCTCGACTGGGTCCGTGATTACCTTTGACCCCGATGCGCTAGCTGAGCGGGCCGCCGAGCTCGAGGCCGAGATGGGCGAGCCCGGCTTCTGGGACGACCAGCAGCGCGCCGCGGCCGTCTCCACCGAGCACTCCCGGGTCTCCAAGCGCCTCGAGCGCTACGAGCGTCTGCGTCGCGAATACGACGACGCGAAGGAGCTGCTCGCGATGGACGGCGACATGGCCGCCGAGATCGCGTCCTCGCTCGAGCCGCTGCACCGCGAGCTCGAGCGGCTGCAGGAGGACGCGCTCTTCACCGGCGAGTACGACGCGGGCGACGCGGTCGTCACCGTGCACGCCGGCACCGGCGGCACCGATGCGCAGGACTGGGCCGAGATGCTGCTCCGCATGTACCTGCGCTGGGCCGCCGACCGGGGCTTCCAGACCGAGTTGCTGGAGGCGAGCCCGGGGGAGGAGGCCGGCCTCAAGTCCGCGACGTTCACGGCCTCCGGCGAGAACGCGTACGGCGTGCTGAAGGCGGAGCGTGGCGTCCATCGTCTCGTCCGCCTGTCCCCGTTCGACCAGGCGCACAGGCGCCACACGTCGTTCGCCCAGGTGATCGTCGCGCCGCTCCTCGCCGACGACGTCGGGGTCGAGATCACCGACGAGGACCTGCGCATCGACACGTATCGGGCGAGCGGCGCGGGCGGGCAGCACGTGAACAAGACCGACTCCGCGGTGCGGATCACCCACCTGCCGACCGGGATCGTCGTCCAGTGCCAGAACGAGCGCTCGCAGAGCTCGAACAAGCAGACCGCGTTGCGCCTGCTGCGGTCGCGCCTCGTCGAGCGCGCGGTCGAGGAGCGCGAGGCGGAGCTGGCGCGGGAGCGCGGAGAGGCGCAGGAGATCGGCTTCGGCAGCCAGATCCGCAGCTACGTGCTTCACCCGTACCAGCTGGTGAAGGATCACCGCACCGACCACGAGGCTGGCAACGCCCAGGGCGTCCTCGACGGCGACCTCGACGGCTTCATCCACGCCTACCTGCTGGCGAAGGCCGCGGGACGCGTCCTCTAATCGTTGATCGGGTCTAGCAGGGGGTTTCGCTAGACTCCGGGGCTGTTCCAGAGCGGGAGCGGTCGACCCCCGCCGCCTTTCCTTTCGAACCCGTGCCGGAAGAAATCATCCAGACAGAGCCAGAGCAGACCGTCGCGGTCGCAGAGCAGAACGGGCAGCCGGAAGCGCCCGTCGCTAGCGCCCGCTCGATGATCGTCTTCGACGCCGTGACGAAGGTCTACGAGCCGAACGTCGCCGCGCTCTCCGACGTCTCGTTCGTGATCGACAAGGGCGAGTTCGTCTTCGTCGTCGGCGCGTCCGGTTCCGGCAAGTCGACGATCATCCGGCTGCTCCTGAAGGAGCTGGAGCCGACGTCGGGGCGGATCATCGTCGCCGGCCGCGACCTCGGGCGCCTCCGCCGCTCGAAGGTGCCGCAGCTTCGCCGCAATCTCGGCTGCGTCTTCCAGGACTTCAAGCTGCTCCCGAACCGCACTGCGGCCGAGAACGTGGCCTACGCGCTCAAGGTGCAGGGCGAGGGCGCGAGCGCGATCCGGCGCAAGGTACCCGAGGTGCTCAACCTCGTCGGGCTCGCGCACAAGATGAGCTCCTACCCCGACGAGCTCTCGGGCGGCGAGCAGCAGCGCGTCTCGATCGCGCGCGCGTTCGTCAACCACCCGCCGCTCCTCGTCTGCGACGAGCCGACGGGCAACCTCGACCCGGACACGTCCGTCGGGATCATGCAGCTGCTCTACCGCATCAACCGCTCCGGGACGACGGTGCTGATGGTCACGCACGACCGCGAGATGGTGGACAAGATGCGGAAGCGCGTGATCGCGCTCGAGGACGGGCGCCTGGCGCGCGACGAGCGCCGTGGGGGGTACGCCTCCGAATGAGGTTCCGCGTCGTCGCTGCCGAGGCGTGGCGCTCGATGACCGCAAGCCTGTCGACGACGGCCGCGGCGACGATGACCGTGCTCATCGGCATGTTCCTCGTCGGGCTGCTGATTGCGCTCGGCACCTGGGCGATGGCCTGGAGCGACCACCAGAAGAAGAAGCTGCTCGTCGAGGTCTTCCTCTGCACCGACACGACCTGCGGCCGCGAGGTGACGCCGAGGCAGACCAACGACATCCGCGAGCGCCTCGAGTCCGACAGCCGCGTGAAGTCCGTCGAGTACGTCTCGAAGGACGAGGCCTACCAGATCATGAAGGAGAAGGCGCCCGAGCTCCTCGAGCAGCTCGCGGCGAATCCATTCCCCGCCTCGTTCAAGGTGCAGCCGGTCAAGGGCGAGTACACGCAGGCGATCGCGGACGGCGTCTCCGGGGCCCAGAAGCCGCCCGGGGTCGAGAAGGTCAAGTACGGGAAGAAGACCGCGGAACGCGTGTTGCAGGTGGCACGCGTCTTCACGGTCCTGTCGATCCTGGGCATCGCCGTGCTCCTGATCGCCGCGACGATCCTGATCGGGAACACGATCCGCCTCTCGATCTTTGCGCGCCGGCGTGAGATCGAGGTGATGAAGCTCGTCGGCGCGTCGAACTGGTTCGTGCGCGGCCCGTTCGTGCTCGAGGGGATGCTCTGCGCGCTCGCCGGCTCCGTGGCCGCGGTGATCCTGCTCTTCCTCGGCAAGGAGCTCGTCTTGCCGGCGCTTCTCAATGAAGGCGACCGGACCGACTCGCAGGTGCACGCGCTCGCGTTCTTCTGGAACGCGCTGATCCTGATCGCGGTCGGCCTCACTCTCGGCGCAGCCGGCTCGGGGCTCACGCTCCGCCGCTTCCTGCACGTATAGACACCGTCGTCGTCGAGGTCGTGCGGCGCGGCAAGCTGACCGTCGGCGAGCCGTACTTCACGCCGGGGGTGCCCGTCGTTCTCGACCGCAAAGGGCTCGGGGATGCGCTCGTCGGCGATCTCGTCGTCGCTCGCAAGGGCCGTGGCCGGGCGCGGGTCGAGCGTGTGCTCGGTTCCTCGAAGCGGATCGAGAACGTGCTCGAGGCGCTCCTCGTCGAGGAAGGCCTGCGCACCGAGTTCGAGCCGTTCAAGCTGCCGGACGCCGACCTCGAGGGCCGGGCCGACCTCCGCGACCTCGTGGCGTTCACGATCGATCCCGAGACCGCGAAGGACTTCGATGACGCGATCTCGGTGCGCGCCGAGGGCGACGGCCTGCGCGCGTGGGTGCACATCGCAGACGTGTCGTGGTTCGTGCCCGCGGGCTCGTCGCTCGACCGTGGCGCCGCAACACGCGCAAACTCGGTCTACGTGCCCGGGCTCGTCGCGCCGATGTTGCCGCACGAGCTCGCCGACGACGCGTGCTCGCTGCGGCCACACGTCGACCGGCTCTGCGTGACGGTCGAGTTCCCTCCGGACGGTGACCCGCTCTTCTACCGGTCGGTGATCAGCAGCACCGAGCGCTGCACGTACGGCCAGGTGCAGCGCATCCTCGAGGGCGCCGAGCGCCACGGGCTCGCCGACGAGCTGCGTCTCGC
>JBKPFD010000287.1:0-1546 GCA_046729155.1 Actinomycetota bacterium | reverse complement strand
CCGGCATCCTCGACCCGCAGGGCGAGGCGGTCGAGGCCTCGCTCCGCCACCTCGGCTTCGCAGTCGATGAAGCGCGCATCGGCAGGCTCGTCGACCTCGAAGTCGACGCGAGCGATGCCACGGCCGCGCGCGAGCAGGTCGAGCGCATGTGCGCGGAATTGCTCGCTAACCCGCTGATCGAGAGCTACGAGATCGAGATCGCCGGATGAGCTCGCCGGCTCCGAAGGTCGCGGTCGTCGTCTTTCCCGGCTCGAACGATGACCGCGACGCTGCCCTCGCGCTCGAGAGCCTCGGCGCCGAGGCAGTGCTCGTCTGGCACGGGAACGACGAGCTGCCGGCGGTGGGAGCGGTCGTGCTGCCCGGCGGCTTCTCGTACGGCGACTACCTGCGCTGCGGCGCGATCGCGCGCTTCTCGCCGGCCATGCGAGCGGTCGCGGACTTCGCCGTGGCCGGCGGGCTCGTGCTCGGCATCTGCAACGGCTTCCAGGTGCTCTGCGAGGCGGGCCTGCTGCCCGGCGTCCTGCGCCCGAACGCGTCGCTCTCGTTCGTCTGCCGGGACGTCGCCGTTCGCGTCGAGCGCACGGACACGCCGTTCACCTCGCGCTGCGAGCTCCGCCAGCAACTCACGATCCCGGTCAAGCACGGCGAGGGCTGCTACTTCGCCGACGAGGAGCTGCTCGCGGAGCTCGATGCTGCGTCCCAGATCGTCCTCCGCTACCGCGAGGACGACAACCCGAACGGCTCGGTCGACGGCATCGCGGGCGTCGTCAGCGCGGAGGGCAACGTCTTCGGGCTGATGCCGCATCCCGAGCACGCCGTCGACTCCCTGCTCGGCTCGACCGATGGGGCACGCGTGCTGGGCTCGCTGCTCGACGCGGTCCGGGACCGCGCGCTCGCGACCGCCTAGAAGCTCGCCAATTCGTGAAAGGCGGGGCGTCCGTCTAGGCCGTCACCTCCTCGCCGGCGCTTCGAGCCTCAGGGTCTCCTCGAGCCCGGGACACGTGGCGACCGCCTCCCGCAGCCGGTCGAGGTCGCGCGCGCGGAGCGTGACCGGGCCCCGGCGCGCCGTCCCGCCCGTCGAATAGGCGAAACGGACGAGCCGCTGCCCCTTGTCGTCTTCGAGGAGCTGGACGAGCGAGGCGAACCGCTTGTCGCCGGCCCGCTGCTGGAGCGCGAGCTCCTCGACGAGCCTCGCCGGTCCCCAGGGTGTAGCCGCCTTTGCCATGACGGCGACGCTACCCGGGCAAGCGTCACACGTGGGTCATGCCTCTGTGTCGAAAGCGTGCCGGCGCAGGTCGAGCTCCATGAAGCTCGTGCCCGCGACCGGATTGAAGCGGTACGGCTCGATCTCGCGGAACCCAAGGTTCGCGTAGAGAGCGCGCGCCTCGCGCATCTGCGGGACGGTGTCCAGGCGCATCCGCGCGTAGCCCGCCGCGCGCCCCTCCGCGACGATCGCCTCGGCGAGCGCGCGCCCGAGCCCAGAGCCACGGCGTCCCGGCCGCACGTAGAGACGCTTCATCTCGCAGACCTCCGGCCCGAGCGCCCG
>JBKPFD010000286.1:0-2337 GCA_046729155.1 Actinomycetota bacterium | reverse complement strand
GTTCATGGACGCGGACCCGTCCATGGTCAGCACGACAGTCGCGTCGTCGCGTGGCACGGCCACGACGGCCTGCGGCCTCGCCATCGCGACGATCAGCGCCGCCAGCGCCGCGAGCGCGAGCAGCGCCGGAACATGCCGTCGCCGGCCCGGCGACGCGTCGACCACGTTGGCGAGCAGGTCGAGGTTCGTGAACCTCGCCGCGTACTTGATCCGCCGCCGCTGGACGAGCCAGTACGCGAGGAGCCCGACGGGAATCAACAGCAGCCCCCAGAGCACGAACGGGCTCGCGAAACTCATCGCCGCCTCCTCTCCCGGGCCACGAAGCCCGCGTACGAGCGCAGCCAGTCACCTGCCGTCGAGAGGACGAGATGCGGAACACCGAGCGAGGCGAGCTCCCGCTCGAGCCCAGCACGCTCCTCGGCCGCCGCGACGGCGAACCGTTCGCGGAGCTTGCGCCGCGCCGTGTCGACGTGAAGCTTGCACCCCGTCTCGGGGTCGACGAGCCAGAGGTGGCCGACGTTCGGGAGCTCCTGCTCGCGCGGATCCCTGATCTCCAGGGCGACCACCGCATGACGCGAAGCGAGCTGGAGCAAGGGCGACCGCCAGTCGCGCGGCCCGCGGAAGTCCGAGACGACGGCCACGAGCGAGCGCTGCCGCGCCACGCGCCCGACCCGCGCGAGCGCCGCGCCGATCGAGGTCGCGCCGATGCGCTCGGTCTCGGGCTCGCGCCGCACCGAGAGCAGCACCGCGAGCAGGCCCACGCGGCCCTGGCGAGGCCGCAGCATGACCGTCTCCGTCCCGCCGAACGTGACGACGCCGATGCGGTTCCCGCGGCGGGACGCGATGTGACCCGTAGCAACGGCCACGCCCTCGGCGACGTCCCACTTCCGCCGATCCGCGGTGCCGAAGCGCATCGACGGCGAGACGTCGAGCACGACCCACGAAGTGAGCGCACGCTCGGCGACGTCGACCCGCACCTGGACGTTGTTCGAGCGCGCGGTCGCGTTCCAGTCGATCCGCCGCACGTCGTCGCCGGGCTCCCACTCCCGGATCTGAGCGAGCTCGGTGCCGATGCCGGCGGCCGCGGTGCGATGCTCGCCGGCGAGGAGCCCGTCGATGCGCCGCCCGATCTGGAAGTCGAGCGCGCGCAGGAACGCCTCGGGCAGCGGGCCCGGGCCGGGCCGGTCCGGCGTGCGCTCCCGTGTGAGCGCGGCGGTCATGCGGCGCGCTCCGTGAGGTCGATCTCCGGCACGGGCACGACCTCGAGCACTGCGTCGACGATCGCGTCCGCTCCGACCTCGGCCGCAAGCGCCTCGTAGCTGAGGACGAGCCGGTGATGCAGCGCGTCCCTCGCGAGCTCACGCACGTCCTGGGGGAGCACGTAGTCCCGCCCGCGGATGAGCGCGAGTGCGCGCGAGGCCGTCATCAGCGAGATCGGCCCGCGCGGGCTGGCGCCGAAGGACACGTAGGACGCGAGCTCGCTCAGCCCGACCGACTCGAGGTCGCGCGTCGCCGACGCGATCTGTACCGCGTAGCGCGAAAGCGCGGGGTCGACGTACACCTCTCGCGCGCGCGTGCGAAGCGCGGCCAGCTCCTCGAGGTCGAGGATCTGGCGAACCTCGGCGAGCCCGGCGAGCGAGCGGTCGACGACGGTCAGCTCGTCCTCGGCCGCCGGATACCCCACGACGACCTTGAGCATGAACCGGTCGACCTGGGCCTCTGGCAGCGGGTACGTGCCCTCGGACTCGATCGGGTTCTGCGTCGCCAGGACGAGGAACGGCTCGGAGGCCGCGAACGACTCCTTGCCGATGGTGACCTGGCGCTCCTGCAGCACCTCGAGCAGCGCGGATTGAACCTTCGCCGGCGCGCGATTGATCTCGTCGGCGAGCAGGAAGTTGCAGAAGACCGGGCCGAGCTCGACGTCGAACTTCCCGTCGTGCGGACGGTAGATGCGCGTGCCGATCAGGTCGCTCGGCATCAGGTCGGGCGTGAACTGGATGCGGTTGAAGGTGCCGCCGAGGACCTGAGCGGTCGTCTTGATCGTCAGCGTCTTCGCGAGGCCGGGGACGCCCTCGATCAGAAGGTGGCCGTCCGCCAGCAGGCAGACGAGCACCCGCTCGAGCATCGTGTCCTGCCCGGCGATCACGCGCTTGATCTCGAACAGCGCGCCCTCGAGCGAGTCGCCCGACGGTTCGGCGCCCGCCACCGACAGTTGGTCCGACATTCCTGGTCTCCTCTCTCGTGCTTCGAATGAGGAGCCCAGGAAACCCGCCGCGCCTAAGGGGACCATGAGCGGTTCCTAAGAATTTCCTGAGAGCGCGAGGGGCGCGGCCGACC
>JBKPFD010000285.1:0-2065 GCA_046729155.1 Actinomycetota bacterium | reverse complement strand
CATCGGGATCGAGGGGAGGACGGATATGACGAAGGACGAGCTCGTCGATGCGATCACGAAGGCAGCTCGGCGGCGGGCGAGCCAAGGAGCGAGATCATGAGACTTCTGCGCACGAAGAGGGAACCGGGCAGGCTTCTCGAGACGGTCGGAGATTCGCTTGCCGCTCTGAGCGGCGGCGTGAACAGGAACAAGCTGAGGGTGGGCTTGATTGCCGGCGGGGTGGCCGCACTCATGGCGGGGAGCGCTGCCATCTCCTCTATCCGGCGCCGCACAGAGAGGAAGGGTTCGTGAGGCAGCGTCGTGCGGTCCGGAGCGGCCGAACGCCGGCCCAGGTCGGAATGACCGCGGCGGTCGATCCCAGCAGACGCCTCTCCGAGGGAGCACTTGTTCAGGCCTCCGTCCGTGCGCGCCTCCTCGGCATTCCGCTATTGCGCCTGGACGCAACCGTCGCGCTCATGCCGGCCGCGATCACGGCGCCGTCCTCCGCACTCTCCGCGGGAAACGGCTTGGCCGAGGCAGTACGCGCGATCAACGACGGAGCCGAGGTGCTCGCCCAGGTGCGCCGGAACGGCCGGCGCTAACGTCGGCCACCGGTCACTGCGCGCGCCACGTTTGCGCGCGAGTGTGGCGAGTGCTGAGCGGATGCTTCCGCGTTCTGCTCAAGAAACGCGCAGTCGTGCGTGATTTGGCCCTCGAACTCAGCGGCGGGGGTGAGATTCGAACTCACGGGCCCCGCGAAGGGCCAACGGTTTTCAAGGTCTGCGGGAGTCGCTCTGACCGCTTAGTTCCGCTCGGTTGAGCGGCGCTCGCTCGCGCTCGTTCACATCCGGTCAGGTCAGGTGGGCAGAAGTTCGGGCAGACGTTCGGGCTCGACCGTGGCTCGCTAATGAGCTTCTGGCCGCACTCGCTTAACGCTCGTTCAAACTCGCCGTACACGGGCGACACCCAAACTCGCCCAGCCTCATCGGCAGTTCCGAGCACCATGTACAGATTTGAGGTCGGGGTCGTTGCAAGCGCATCAATCCGCTCGGGGTGGCGCCTCGTAGACCTACACAGACGGCGCGCACGAGCGGATGGAAGGGAGGCAACGATGCAGCCTCGCCTGTCGCCCGGGGCTCCGACGCGCCGGAGTCGGCGACGTTGGCGGGCTGAGAAAGGAGGAGTTGTGACACAGACGTGCCGCGTGCGAAGGCACGCACACACCACGAAGCACGCCGTACGTGGCGTGTTCGTCATCCTGGTGTCACTCGCGCTGTTCGCCGTGCTCGCTGCGCCTGCTTACGCGGCGAAGTACCGGTTCATCAAGGTGGCGGACAGCGCCCGGGATGATTTCAATCCGAACAGTTTCACCTGTGCTTCCATCAATAACCAGGGGGACATCGCATTCAGGGCAGGGCGCACGAGCCCCGACGGGCTCAACTCCTTCGACGGCATCTACCTGGCAAACGCAGACGGAAGCCTGACGACCATCGCCGAAGACCCGGACCGGAGCCGGTTCGGCTTCCTCGGGAACTTCCCTTCGATAAACGACCTGGGTGACGTCTCATTCGCGGCGAATCTGGCACCCGGCTTCGACCAAGCCGTCCTCCGGGGCAACGGCACGGAGCTGACCACCATTGCCACGACGACGGAGGAGTTCAACTTCTTCGGCTTCGACACCTCAGTCAACAACAGCGGTGAGGTCGCCTTCAAAGCCGAGCTCGACAACTTCGACGAGGGGCTGTTCTCAGGATCGGGAGGCGAGGTCACAACGCACTACCTCAACTCGACCGATGTCTTCCTCGACGGACAGCAAGTGCGCTTCGGTGGCAACGATTCGCGCCCGTCGATCAACAACCTCGGCGACATAGCCTTCGACGAGACGATCCAGCCCGCGTTCGACTCGGGCATTTTCGTGGGCAGGGAAGGAAGCTTCAGGACGATCGCGGCACCCGGTCCCAATCGCTCGGTTCAAGAGCCGGTGCTCAACGATGAGGGGACCGCAGCCTTCGAAACCTCCTTCTTCGACGAGACGGGGCAGTTCGTCACTGCGATCGTGAAGGGCAACCCGCTCACGACGGTTGCC
>JBKPFD010000284.1:0-8057 GCA_046729155.1 Actinomycetota bacterium | reverse complement strand
TAGGCGCGCGTGATCGCTGCGTGCGCGTCTGGGAGGTAGGCGCCGAAGGCGGGCTGTCCGTTGGCTCGTGTGGGGACGAGCCTGAGCCGTGCGCCGCGGCGGATTGCTCGGTCGCGCAGGAGCGCAGCGATCGCCGTGTGGCCCTGGTACTCGTAGGGTTGGGGCGGCATTCGCACCCAGGCGTCGTCGGTGAGCAGGGAGATGACGGCCTCGACGTCGCCACGTTCGTAGGCGGCGGCGAAGCGGCCGACGAGCTCGCGCTCGCGCCGGGAGCCGGGCGTCAGGGAGCGCTCCAGCTCGCCTGAAGGCAAGTGCTCGTCGAGCGTTGCTCGCGCGCGTTGGAGCGCGGCCTTGACGGCCGCCGCGGTGGTGTCGAGCATGCTCGCCGCCTCGGCGCCGCTGAAGCCGAGTGCGTCGCGGAGCACGAGCACCGCCCGCTGCCGTGGCGGGAGATGCTGCAGCGCGGTCACGAAGGCCAATCCGACCGTCTCGCGCGTTTCGTAGCGTGCGTGCGGCCCCGGCGCGGAGTCCACGAGGTCGTCGAGCAGCACGTCCGGGTACGGCTCGACCCAGATCGGCTCGCTCCGGCGCGTCGGCTCAGGCGGTTCGACCATGGCTGGAACCTCCCTCGGGCGGCGTCGGCGACCACGCAGGACGTTCAGGCACCGGTTCGTCGCGATCCGATACAGCCAGGCACGAACCGAGGCTCTCCCCTCGAACTGATCGAGTCCGCGCCAGGCGGCAAGCAAGGTCTCTTGCACCATGTCCTCGGCGTCCTGGACCGAGCCGAGGATCCGGTAGCAATGGAGGTGCAGCTCGCGCCGGAAGGGGTCGGTGAGCTCGCGGAACGCATCCCCGTCCCCGGCCCGCGCGCGCTCGACCACTACGTCCTCCATTGACAGCTCCCAGCGCACGTCCAGCTCGTTCGCATACCACTCATGACACCGGTCGGGCCCGAAAGGAATCTGCCCCCCGAGCTTCGCCGGCTTGCCCGAGCGTCCCAGCTCGCTTCGTGATCGCGCTCGAAGTCTCGGATTTCAAGAGTCGCCCCGAACGGACTCGTAGGTGAGGAAAACGATGTCTCCCTCGACGGTCTGTGTGTCGACAAGGCGCATGGCTTTCTTGTCTCCGGTCTCGCCGAACAGGCGCTCGCCGGCCCCAAGCACGACCGGGAAGATCTTCAGCCGCAGCTCGTCGACGAGGTCGTGCTCCATCAGCGTCTGTACGAGCTGGAAGCTGGCGGGGACGACGATTTCCCCTTTGAGCTCGTGCTTCACCTTCGAGACCTCGTCAAGCACGTCGCCCTCGAGTACCGTCGAGTTGTTCCAATCGGGATGTCCGAGGGTCGAGGACACGACGTACTTGGGCATCCTGTTCAACCTGTCCGCCAACTCGCCAGTCCGGGATGGCCACCGCGCGGCGAACCACTCGTAGCTCCGCCGACCCAGCAGGAGAGCCTCGGCGCCCAGGGCCTCGTCGAGCGCGAGCTTGTTGAGTTCTGGACGGTCCCTGATCAGGCCGACCCAGCCGCCGACCCTGAAGCCTTCGTCACCGGTCGGGTCCTGGATGACTCCGTCGAGCGAGACGTTGTCGCTCACGACGATCTTTCCCATCTCTCCTTCTCCTTCACTAGGTGTTGGGTGGTCGTATCGGACTTGAGAACTAATTGGGCTTCGCACTCCGTGCTCGTTCGTCGGTGTGGATGGGAACCGGGGGCCTCGAGTCGCACCTGGGGTGCTTTTCGGGGGCGGCCGAGGAGCAGGAGCGCCAGCGCCGCGGGTCGGGTGAACTCAGCACGTCGGCCCCACCCGCGGCGCGGGACGTGGTCAGCGCATTGCCCGCTCGACTCCATGGCGTCCTCCCGGTTGCCGTTTTCGACGTGTACTCGTTGAGACACCGGCGAGGCCGGAAATGGAACGGCAGCTGCTGCCGACTTACTGCGCTCCTGACGGTAGGCGCCGCGCCGGGATGAACAAGCGCAAGTTGTTGTTCGCCGACAACGGTCGCTTATCGCCGCGGCGCCGTCCCTGTCGAGCCCTATCCCCGACCTCCTGCCCTCTGATGGGCTCGCTGGCGAGGTCAGGGCGGCGAGAACTTCGTTGAGGTAGGCGCGTCTGGCTGCCTGTGTTCGCGGCAGGTATTGGGGTGTGGCGTGGACGAGTTGGGCGTAACCGAGGTAGGCGCTGTAGGCGAAGAGGGCGCGTCGCCTCGCCTCGGCGTGTGAGAAGCCGAGTCGCTGGAAGAGTCGGGCGGCGAAATCGATCCGCCGGCGGGTGACGCAGTCGAGGACCGGCTGCACGGTGGGATGATCGGCGGTGGCGAGGAGTGCGAGCTCGAGTCGGTCGCGTGCGGCTAGTTCTTGAGCTGGCAAAGGAAAAAGGCTGGCTGTGAAAGCGGCGAGCCACAACCTTGCGGAAGGCGCTGCTCGGGCCACGCAACCGGAAGGGGCAGCTAGTCGGGTTCGCCTGCGGTGACGATGCCGTGTTCGTAGGCGAAGACGACGGCCTGTACCCGGTCGCGGAGATTGAGCTTCATGAGGATGCTGCCGACGTGGCTCTTGACGGTCGCTTCGGTTACGACGAGTCGGTCGGCGATCTCGATGTTCGAGAGTCCGCGGGCGAGGAGAACGAGGACCTCGCGCTCGCGGGGGGTGAGTTGCTCGAGCACCGCCGCGGGCGGCTCGAGCGGGTCGGTTCGGGCCGCGAAGTCCTCGATCAGCCGGCGAGTGATTGAGGGGGAGAGCAGCGCTTCGCCGCCGTGGACGACGCGGATCGCCTCGAGCAGACGCTCGCGCGGGGCGTCTTTGAGTAGGAATCCGGCCGCGCCGGCGCGGAGGGCGCCGAAGACGTACTCGTCGAGGTCGAAGGTCGTCAACACGAGCACGCGCGGCGGCGGCTCGATCCCGGCGTCGGTCAGCCGTGCCGTCGCCTCGACCCCGTCCATTCCGGGCATGCGGATGTCCATCAGGACGACGTCCGGCCGCAGCGCTCGCGCACGCTCGATCGCCTCGCCGCCGTCGCCCGCCTCGCCGACGACCTCGAGGTCGCCTTGCGTCTCCAGGAAGAGGCGAAAGCCGGTGCGGACGAGCTCTTGGTCGTCGACGATCAGCAGCCGGATGCTCACGCCTCACCCCCGAGCGGCAGTTGCGCCGCGACGCGGAAGCCGCCGCCCTCCCGCGGCCCGGTTTGCAGCTCGCCGCCGAGAAGGGCGACGCGTTCGCGCATGCCGATGATCCCTTGCCCAGCGGTCGCCGGGCCGGGTGTCCTGGGCGTGCCGTCGTCTACGACCTCGAGCTCGAGGCGGGCGTCGCGAAATGCGAGCGTGACCGTGACGTTGCTCGGGTCGCCGTGCTTGAGTGTGTTCGTCAGCGCCTCTTGGACGATGCGGTAGAGGGAAAGCTCGACGCCGCCGGGCAGTGGCGGCGGTTGACCGATCATCTCCAGTCGAACCGGCAGTCCGGAAGCGCGGTAGCTCGCGACGAGCTCGTTCAGCTCGGCGAGCGAGGGCTGCGGGTGCGACTCCGCTGTCTGCTGAGGTTCTCTCAGCAACGTGAGGACGCGCCGCAGCTCGGCCAAGCTCTGTTCGCCGCCGCGCTCGACCCGGGCGAGCGTCTCCTCCGCAGTCTCGGGTGCCCTACGCAGGACGTCGCGGGCGCCGCGCACGCCGACCAGCATGACGCTCACCGAGTGGGCGACGATGTCGTGCAGTTCGCGGGCGATTGAGGCCCGTTCTTCGTGGACGGCGATCCGGGCCAGCTGCTCGCGCTCGCGTTCTGCAGCGGCCGCCCGCTCCTGAAGCTCGCGCACGTAGCGGCGCCGCGTCTGCGCGTAGGCGCCGAGCGCCCAGATGCCGACGGTGAGTCCGGCGGCGATGATCGCGCCGGACGTGGCAGAGGCCTCCCGACCGGGGGCGTCCACGGTGAGGGCGGAGAGCGTCGCTGCGGTCGTGGCCGTCGCAGCGAGCGCCACTAGTGAGACCCTGAGTTCGCAGAGGGCGGCGGTGGTGTAGAGGGCGATCAGCACCGTAGCGCCGCTGGGGTCGTCTCCGAGGGCGACGATGACCACGGTCGCGGCGAGCGTGACCGCGAGCACCGTCAACGGCGCCCTGCGACGCACGACGAGCGCGCCGCCTGCGACAACCGCGAGCACGATCGCCGGCGCGTGCGGCCTCCCTTCCGCGCCGATCACCTGCCCGAGCTCCGCCGCAGTCGCCGCGAGCGCGAGCGCAAGATCGAACGCGAGCGAGCGCCGACCGCGCGGACCGCGCTCGTCGACGCGCACCGCGCTTTCGTCACTCATGCCAAGTCGCGGCGGCGCTCGACGACGATCGCCACGAGCAGGAGCGGCACCGTCCAGGCGGCGAGCACCAGCCCGGCCGTGCCCCAGGAAAGGGTGCCGCCAACGGCAGGGTCGCCGGCCAGCACCACTGCCGCCCCGAACGGCGATAGCTCAGCGGCGGTGTCGTCGGCGACGTTGAGCAGGGGCATCGCGACGAACATCAGGAGCAGCGCGCCGACCACGCCCGCGACCTGGCTGCGGACGAGCGTGCCGGCGGCGACGCCCATGATCGCGCACAGCCCCGCGCCCACGACGCTCCCCGTGACCACGGCGGCGATCTTGCCGGAGCCGAGGCCGGGACCCGGCTCGCCGCTCAGGAGCGGAAGGCCGAGTGCGAGCGTGACCGCGGCTGTCAGTGTCCCGAGCACGAGCCCGGTGACGGCGTAGGCGCCCGCCCGCGCGAGCAGCAGTCGCCCGCGGTGGCCGCCGACCACGAGCGCGGCCGGGGCGGCGGTGCGGTGGCGGTATTCGCCGGCGGCGCCGACGAGCCCGAAGAGGATGAGCAACATCGGGAGGCCCGCGACCGCCTCCTGCTTTTCCGCCGCGGTGAGCAGGTCCTTGGACAGGGTCAGGATCAGAACGTTGGCGATCGCCAGCGCCACGCCGAGCGCCGCGTAACCGAACAGGGTCCGGGTAGTCACGGCCTTGATCAGCTCGCCTCTCAGCAGGGCAGTCATGCTGCCTCCTCCTCCGCCGTCAGCTTGAAGAACACGTCTTCGAGCGAGCCACCGCCCGGTGCCAGTCCGTGGAGGACGATGCGCTCGTCGTGCGCGAGCTCGCCGACCTGAGCGGCGTCCATTCCCTCGATCAGCAGCCGACCGTCAGCCTCGTGGTACTCGACCCGCCCGCCCGCGCGCTGCACGGCCGTCGCGAGACGCTCGCGCGCGGGGGTACTCACGAGCACGCCACCGCCGCCAAGCTGCGCGAGCTCGTCGATCGACCCCTGCTGCACGAGCCGCCCCTTATGGATCACTACGACGTCGTCGACGGTCTGCGCTGCCTCGCTCAGGACGTGGCTCGAGAGCAGGACGGCCTTGCCGCTTGCCGCGCGTTCGCGCAGGAACGTGCGCACCCAGCGAATGCCCTGCGGATCGAGGCCGTTAAGGGGCTCGTCCAGAACCAGGATCTGCGGGTCGCCGAGCAGGGCCGCGGCGAGCCCGAGCCGCTGGCGCATCCCCCTCGAGTACGTTCCGACGCGACGGCCGGAGGCCTGCTCGAGCCCGACGAGCGCGAGCACGTCGTCAGGCCGGCTCCGTGGCAGACCGGCCAGGGCCGCGAGCGACCGCAGATGATTGCGCGCCGAGCGGCCCGGATGGGCGCCGCAGGGCTCGATGTGGACGCCGAGCAGGCGCGCGTCCGCCACCACGGACTCGACCGGGCTCCCGCTGACGAGCGCGCGTCCGGCGGTCGGGCGGGCGAGCCCGGCGATCATCTTGAGCGCGGTCGTCTTGCCGGCGCCGTTCGGCCCGAGGAAACCCGTGACCGCGCCCGCGCGCACGCTGAAGGACAGATTGTCGACCGCCCTCAGCGTGCCGTAGCGCTTCGTCAGGCCCTCGACCACGATCGGCGCGGCCACTGGTGCAACAGGAGTCGTTTTCATGGAGACCAGGATCGGCCACGACCGTCTCCCGCGCATCGGCGCCGAGATCGAACTTCGTCTTCGACTTGAGGTGGATAGCGACTCGCACCACTCTTCGACGACGGGTGGATGAGCGCCGCGAGACCTCGCGTCGCTCCGTGCTTCTTTTCCGATTCCCGGGGCTCACGAATCGGCTGTAGGGGCGAGACATCCCTACGTCGGTCGCGCGAAGATCATCCGCGCGCGACCGACGTCGTACGTGACGACGAAGTTGCGCAGGAACGCGTCGCCGACGAGGCCGTCGTAGACGATGCGCTGGAACATCACGTCGGGGTTCACCTGACAGAACTCGGGTGCGCCCGTCGGGTGGACGGCACCGTCGACGGCGGTGAAGTACCGCGTGTAGGCATGGCCCATCTCGTCCGTGCCGTCGACCCGTCGCACGGTGGGATGGTCGAGTCGTACGCCGACGTCGCGGGCGACCTGCTCGTCGAGAATCAGCGAATCGCTACCCATGTCGACCTCGACCTCGATCGGTCCGCGATTCGGGACGGTGAACGGCAGGAAGAGATCGAGGGCGGGCCCGTCTCGACGGACTCGGACGTCGACCGCCGTGCCCGCCGTGACGCGCGCCGCGAGCGACTCCTCGGTCTCGAGGACGACCTCGCCGCGTGGATAGTCGACCGTGAACGGCGTCTCGGCGAAGAACGCGAGAGAAACCCGCCGATCTCCGACAGCTCCTCCGAAGACGACCCCGTGTCGAGGATCCCGACCGTGTGCTGATCCTGCGTGAACGTGCCGAGCGACAGCGACCCACCGTGGCGAGTGGGAGCGACACGTCCTGGCCGGACATGCGTCGGCCGGTGTAGTGGGATCGTGAGCCCGATCGCCTCGCCGACCTCCTCGGAGACGAGTGTGAGGCCGATTCCGGTGTCGAGGACAAAGCGCGTCTCGACCTCGCCGCCAACCACCACCGGCACCGTCACGAGGTGGTGGAGGTAGTTGAAGGGCGTCGCGGACACGATCGGCACCGGCGTTCGGACCGTCGGCCTATGCACGTGTGCCCGGCGGCCTCAGGTGCGCGAAGCGTACGCGCGCCGTCGAGTCTTCGAAGAGCCGGATCGGAGACTTTGGCGCGGACGTTAGTCCGCGGCTGCTTCGGCCATTGAACGCGGAGCGGGAACGTCCTCGAAGCGAATGTTGCCCGCGGGCACCATCCAGCTCATCACCTGTACGGCGAGGCGCCCGGCCCGGACCGCCGGATCGGCGCTGCACAACTCGCGGGCGGTCGCCGGGTCGACCGACATCACCGAGATTCCGCGCAAGCGCTCGTCGTCCTGGTCAAGCAGCGGACCGCCGGCGATGAGATGGCCCTGGTCGCGCAGGTCTGCGCGGAAGGCGAGGTGGGCGTCCTGGAGCGCGTCGGCTTCCTGCTCGCTCAGCTCGGGCGCGTCTGGTGGCCTCACCAACAGAACGAGGGTGTGCTGGTCGAATTTCATGGTGCGAGTCTAGGACGAACTCGCCGACGTCTTCGAGGCATTCGACCTTCGACCCGCGCGCTACTCGGGGACGCTTGATCCCGCGAGCGCGAGGGCGACCGCCGCGTCGAGCGTCAGCTCCAGGCCGGCGGCGCGACCCCGCTCAAACTCGGGGCCGGCGGCTCAGCTGATCCAGGCTTCACGCTCCGGGCGGTGGCCTCGCCAGCCTCCGAGCGGCGCGACCGCGTCGGCGTCCTCAATTGAGCCCCAGAGAACGATGTCGGTGAACAGAAAAGGTGACGGTGTCGCTCGGAAGCCCGCGCACGGCACATATGATCGCGGCCGGCTGACCCCTGCCAACCGGCGACGCTGTTCTAGGTCGCGCCGACGGCGTCTCTCGGCCCACGATCGCCGGCGCCTCGTGGATGAGCTCGTCGTCGGTTCGCTAGGGTCGGATGACCTTCCACTGCGACCGAGAGGAGTTCGGCATGGCGTCCATTTCGGAGCGGGAGAGCAGGGAGATCGAGGCGGCAAACGCCTCCGACACCACTCCGGTCGTCTTCATCCACGGCCTCTGGCTGCTGCCGAGCAGCTGGGCCAACTGGGCGGACTTCTTCAAGCAGGCCGGTTACGCGCCGCTGACGCCGGACTGGCCAGACGATC
>JBKPFD010000283.1:0-13876 GCA_046729155.1 Actinomycetota bacterium | reverse complement strand
TCACGCGAGGCGGGCGTTGGTTGAGCGCCACCGCGATTCCGGACATGAGGTGATCGGCATGCGCGGCTTCGTCCGGCGCAAGGGCGTGCCGTTCGTGTTTCAGGCCCCAGCCGACGAGAGCCTCGAGCACCGGCGCGAGATCACGACCCTTCTCGGTCAGCTCGTACCAGACTTCGCGCCTGCCCGGCTGGTCGTGCCGCTCGACGATCCCGTCCGCCTCGAGCTGGCGGAGGCGGATCGTGAGCCACTTCGGCGTCACCGTCGTCAGCAAACGCCGCAGGTCGCTGAACCGGCGCGGCCCCAGCAGCAGGTCGCGCACGATCAGGAGCGACCAGCGGTCGCCCACACGCTCGAGCGTTCTCGCGGCGAGGCAGAAATGCCCGTAGCTCGTCGTCATCGCTTGACATAGCCTAGCGTCTTTGGTATCTCAAAGATACTTTCTTTTAGATACTGAAGGAGAGTGGCATGGAACGTCTCGCGCACTGGATGACCGAGAGGGCAAAGCGAGTGGTGGTCGTAGCCGTGGTTCTGTTCGCGGCCGCCGGCGCGCTAGGCGCCGGGGTCGCGGACCGGCTCGACCCCTTCGGAGCCGACGACCCGAGCACCGAGAGCGTCGTCGCCGACAAGCGGCTCGAACGCGCGGGCTTCCGCGAGACCGGCGTCGTCGTGCTCGTGGACGGAGTCGACGTCTCCTCGATCGAGGGCCGCCGGCGCATCGAGGCGGTCTCGCGCCGGCTCATGGCGGACCCCGACGTCGCGTCGGTCTCCGACTACCTCACCACCGGCTCGCGCGCCTTCGTCTCCCGAGACGGGAGCGCGACGTACCTCGCCGTCGCGCTCGAGCCGACCGACGACCACGCCCGCCACGACGCGGCCGAGCGCATCGCCGACTCGCTCGCGGGTCAGCCCGGGATCACCGTGGGCGGTCTCGCGCTCGCAGAGCGGCAGGTCAACGAGCAGGTCGAGCGCGACCTGCAGAAGGCCGAGCTCTACGCCTTTCCGCTGCTGTTCCTGCTCTCCCTGCTCTTCTTCCGCAGCCTCGTCGCCGCGTTGCTGCCGCTGCTCGTCGGGGCGCTGGCCATCGTCGGCACGTTCCTGATGCTCCGGGTCGCGAGCGAGGTGACGTCGATCTCGATCTTCGCTCTCAACGTGGCCACGGGGCTCGGGCTCGGCCTGGCCATCGACTACAGCCTCTTCATCGTCTCGCGCTACCGCGAGGAGATCGCCCGCACGGGGCCCGGTCGCGACGCGATGGCACGCACGCTTGCCACCGCGGGCCGGACGGTGCTCTTCAGCTCGATCACAGTGGCCGGCGCGCTTTCCTCGCTACTCGTTTTCCCGCAGCGGTTTCTCTACTCGATGGGGATCGCAGGCCTCTTCGTCGCCGTGGTTGCCGGCGCGATCTCGCTGACGGTGCTGCCGGCAATCCTCACGTTGCTCGGACGGCGCGTCAACGCGCTCACTCCGGGCTTCCTCGCGCGTCGCGCGGAGCGCGATGCCAAGGCGGCCAGAGAGGGCTTCTGGTACCGCCTTGCGCAGTTCGTCATGCGCTTCCCAGGCCGCACTGCCGCGGCCGCCGCTGCGCTCCTGATCGCGCTCGCGCTCCCGTTCCTGGGCGTCGAGTTCACCTCGGTCGACGCGCAGGTCCTTCCCACGTCGGCCAGCGCCCGGAAGGTCGACGACAGGCTCAGGGCGGACTTCCCGCCCTACCGGGACACGCCGGTCACACTCGCGGTCACGGGCAGCGCCGCGGACGCAGCGCGCGTGGCCGCTGTCGCGGCGGAGCAGCCCGGTGCAGCCGCGGTGGCGAAGCCGCGTCGCCTGGAGGACGGCTCGTACGCAGTGAGCGTCTTCTCGAAGAAGCCGCCCCTCGCGGACGAGAGCCAGGGGCTCGTCCACGGCCTGCGTGACCTCGACGGGAACGTGCTCGTCACCGGGTTCACCGCCCACTACGTCGACATGCAGGACAGCCTCCGCGATCATCTGCCGGTCGCGTTCGCGATCGTGGCCGCGTTCACGATCGTCGTCCTCTTCGTGATGACCGGATCGCTGATCCTCCCGCTCGCGCAGGTCCTGATGAACGCGCTGGGACTGGGCGCAATGCTCGGACTGCTGGTGGTCGTCTTCCAGGACGGGCGGCTCGAGGGACTCCTCGGCTACACGAGCCAGGGCGGGCTCGAGGCTCCGCAGCTGCTTCTGCTCTTCGCCGTCGTCTTCGGCCTCTCGACCGACTACGGCGTCTTCCTGCTCGCGCGGATCAAGGAGGCCCGCGAGGCCGGCTATTCGGATGCGGAGGCCGTGGCCGTCGGCCTCGAGCGCACTGGACGGATCGTGACCTCGGCCGCACTGCTGTTCGCAGTGGCGTTCGGGGCGTTCCTCACCTCCGACATCATCATCACGAAGGAGATCGGGCTCGGCACGGCCGCCGCCGTGCTCATCGACGCGTCGATCGTCCGCGCGCTGCTCGTGCCTTCGTTGATGCAGCTGCTCGGGCGCTGGAGCTGGTGGGCCCCCGCGCCGCTCCGCCGTCTGCACGCGCGGGTCAGGCTCGGTGAGACGTGAGCCGGTGCATCAGCCGCACCGGCGCACGAGGGCGTCGAGGTCGAGCACCGCGGTCTTTCCGCGACGCAGCTCGACCGTACCGCGCCGCTCGGCGTCGCGCAGCACGCGGTTGACCGTCGCGCGCGACGTCCCCGCCAATTCGGCGATCTCTTCCTGCGTGAGCGGCACGACGACCTCGTCCGAGCCGCGGGCGTAGAGCGCGGCCAGCTCGCAGACGCGGCGCAGCACGCGGCGCTCGGCCGGCACGTAGTACGCCTCGATCATCTGCTCCGAGAGGCGGCGCAGGTGGTCGCTCAGGATGCCGATCAGTACGTCGTTGACGCGCGGGAACTCCCGGCGCAGTCGCTGGAACTCGTCGCGGTACACGGAATGCGTCTCGCCCGGCTCGAGCGCGGCGACGGTCGCCGAGCGGACGGACTCGCCGCCGAGGAGTGCCAGCTCGCCGAAGGCGTCGCCGGGGCCGCGAACCGACAGCATCGCCGCGTCGCCGACCGGTGTGACGATGCGCACGGCGAAGCGGCCCGTTCGGATCAGGTGCAGCGAGTCGGCGGGATCGCCGCCGTGGAAGACGACCTCGTTCCGCGAGAAGGTGCGGCGGCGCGCGATCGTGAGCAGCGCACGCAGCGCCTCGTCCGGCACCTCCGCGAGCAGCTGCCACTTCACTGTGTGACGAGTTTGACACTTCTTCTGTCGCGGGCGCGAACGACACGGCTTTCCGAGCCGCCTAGCGTGACGGTATGGCAGCGGACAGCAGAAGGAGGAAGGTCATGAAGGTCAAGGGTTCACGCCGAATCGTCAGGCGCCTCGGGCTCGCGCTCGCGGTCGCAGCACTCTTCGCACCGGCCGCACAGGCGGTGCCGATGGATCCCGACACATACCAGGTGCTGCAGGCGAGGCAGTACGCGGACGACGTCCGGGTCGCTCCGCCGACCCGCCAGTACGCGGACGACCTGCACGCCGTGACGGCGCCCCCAGTCAGCGAGCCGCGCGGCTACGCGCCGATCAACGAGCTGGCGCGGCCCGATCTCCCACAGACGGTCAGCGCCCCGGTCGTCAACGAGTCGAAGTTCGATTGGAGCGACGCCGGCATCGGAGCGGGCTTCTCGATCGGGCTCATGGTTCTGCTGGGTAGCGCCCTCCTTCTGGCCGGGCGGCATACCCGCAGAAGTCGACTCGCCGCAATCTAGAGCCGCGGGTCAACAGTCGTAGAGCGGGCCTTCGGGGGAGGGCCCGCTTACGACTGTCCGGGCGGGGGAACTCTCCTTCGTGTAAACACGCGGCGCCAGCCGCCCGGCCCTACGCAAAGGAGAACGAGATGAAGGCACGCCTGCCCCTTGCCCTGTCCGTCACCGCCCTCCTGATCACGCTTGCGAGCTTCACGCCGCTCGGCGAAGCAGCCGGCAACGCGATCCCGAGGTTCGCGCGATTCGCGAGCAACGCCGACAAGGTCGACGGGATCCACGCCTCGCGCACGCCGCGAGCCGGCCGCCTGCTGCCGCTGAACAGCGCGCGGAAGTTCCCGGCCTCGGTCATGCCGCCGCCGGCTCCGGCCGGCGTCGCCGGCCTCGAAGTCGTCACAGTCGCGACCGTCCTCGACTCGTCGAGCCCGAAGTCGGCCGTCGTCAACTGCCCGGCCGGCAAGAAGGTCATCGGCGGCGGCGCGCGCGCAACGGGCGGCGGAGCCGTCGAGGTCGCCGTCAGCGAGGCCTACCCGAGCAGCACGACGCAGTGGACGACGCTGGCCCGAGAGGTGAACGCGACCGGAGCGAGCTGGACGCTGACGGCCTACGCGTTCTGCGCGTTGTAAGCCGAGGTATCCTCGAGGCCAGTCGACCAAAGGGGGGCCCAGATGGGACGCACGCTGCGTTTGCTTTTCGTGGCCGGAGTGGCTGCGGCGACTCTCGCACTCCCGGCGGCCGCGCCCGCGGCTCCGCCCTCGACGACGTTCTCCGTGACCGGCTTCGAGTACGCCTTCACGTCGACCGTCGGCGTCTTCGCGGGCGTCGGAAGGGGCAACGCCGGCGACTCGGCCATGTGGAACACGCGCGTCGAGCACGACCCGCTCGGCTCCGAGCCGACCTACATCAACGGCGGCTCGTTCCAGATGGCGACCGTCAGCTCGAGCGGCCGTCCGGACTTCGTCACGGGCGCGTACGTTCACCACGGCGGCACGATCACGACGCTCGACCCGGGCGCGAACTGCACGAATCAGCGCTTCCTCGTGGAGGGAACGCTCGAGGACGTCACGACGACCGACAGCACGGACGGGACGGGGACCTTCTCAGCCGTGCTGACCCATCACCGCCTGCGCATCTTCGGGAGGTGCTTGATCTACAGCGCGACCGTCGCCGGAAGCGCGACCTTCACTTACTGACGAGACCCACGAGCGACACCGCGTTTCGGTGCGACCGGGCGAGGATCGGCTCCGCGTCCGTGAGGGCCCCTGCCTCGTGGAGCACCTTCGTCACGCGTTCGAGGCTGCGGGCGATCCGGCTCGGCTCCGGCGCCGTCTGAGCCGCCTCGGTCGCGGCTTCGTCGAGCGCGGCGTTCGCGGCGGCGCGGCTCTCGGGCGAGAGCACGAGCCGGTCGAGCTCCTCGCGAAGCTGCGCCAGCCGGCCGCGCAGCTCCACGACATGGACGAGGCCCATGTGCGCTTCTACGTCGTGGCCTGAATTTCCGTGTTTGTCGGCCATAACCTCAAGACGACCGGGGCCCTCGCAACCTTCCCTGCGTGTAGGCGGCCGGACCTGCGGGTATACGGCCCGCATGGCGCGCGCATCGACCCCGCGAGCGATCTGGACCGGGACGATCAGCTTCGGGCTCGTCAACGTGCCCGTGCGCATGTACAGCGCGATCGAGGAGCACAAGCTCCACTTCCACTACCTGCACACGAAGGACGACAGCCCGATCGGTTACGAGAAGTACTGCAAGAAGGAGGACAAGCCCGTCCCGGACGACGAGATCGGCAAGGCCTTCGAGGTCTCGAAGGGCAAGTACGTGTACCTCACTGACGAGGATCTCGAGGCGGCCAAGGTCGAGGGCTACCGGACGATCGACCTGACGGATTTCGTCCCCTACGAGGAGATCGACCCGATCTACTTCGAGAAGACGTATTACCTCGGCCCGAACGAGGGCGGCGAGAAGGTCTACGTGCTCCTCGCGAAGGCGATGGAGAGCTCGGGGCTGGCCGGCATCGGCACCTACGTCATGCGGGACAAGGAGCATCTCGGGTGCGTTCGCATCCGGGACGGCGTGCTGACGCTGGAGAAGCTCTTCTTCGCCGACGAGATCCGGCCCGCGACGGGGGTCAAGCCGAGTCGGGTCTCGGTCTCGAAGCAGGAGCTGGAGATGGCAGAGCAGCTCATCGACCGCTTCTCGGGTAGCTTCCGACCCGAGAAGTACAAGGACACGTACACCGAGGCCTTGAAGAAGGTCGTCAAGGCGAAGCAGCGCGGCAAGGAAGTCGAGGTCGCGCCCGAGCGGGAGGAGCCTGAGGTCCCGGATCTGATGGAGGCGTTGCGCGCCTCGCTGGAGACTTCGAAGAGAAGCCGTGGCCGCTCGAAGAGGAAAACGACCCAGCGCAGGCGCCCAGCGCGCAAGGCAGCCTGATCCGGTCGACCAGGCGGCGGCCGAGCTCTACGCGCTGCCGCCTGAGGAGTTTGTCAAGGCCCGCAACGCCCGTGCGCGTGAGCTGAAGGCGGAGGGCAAGCGGGACGAGGCCGACGCGGTCGCCAAGCTGCGCAAGCCGACGCTCGCGGCCTGGGCCGTCAATCAACTCGCCCGCGAGCGGGAGCTCGACGTGCGTCGGCTGCTCAAGGCGGGCGAGCGTCTCCAGGGCGGCGACTCTGACGAGGCTGACTTCGCTGAGGCGCGACAGGAGGAGACCGCCCTTCTTCGACGGCTCCGCAGCGGCGCCCGCGAGCTGCTCGAGGCCGCAGGGCACAAGCCGTCCGACTCGATCCTCGAGACCGTCACCTCGATGCTTCGCTCGGCAGCGGTCGACGAGGAGGGGCGAAAGCGGCTTGCGGAGGGGCGGGTGACCCAGGAGCTCGAGCCCGGCGGCTTCGAGCTCTTCTCCGCGCTGCTCGAGAGTGCGCGGCCGGCCCCGAGGCGAGGCGCCAAGCGCAGCGGGCTGGACCGGGCGACCGAGCGACGCCGCCTGCGGGCGGCCGAGCAGAAGGCCGCCGAAGCCGCGGCGGAGGCCGATGCGATCGAGCGCGAGCTCGTCCGAGAGGAGCAGCGGGTGACCGATGCAGAGCGGGCGCTCCGCGAGGCGGAGCGGAACGCAAAGGCCCTGCGCGTCAAGGCGAAGCGCGCGCGGGACCGGGCGGAGCGTGCGCGGGCGCGCGCCGACTCGCTCAAGGACACGTCGTAGCGTAGGCTCGGCTCGTGGTCGAGCGGGTCTGCGTCGTCGGCGCGGGCGTGATCGGCAGCCTCTTCGCCGGCCACCTCGCGCGGGTTGCGAAGGTCTCGTGCCTCGTCCGCCGCGAGGAGCATGCTCGCGCGCTGAGCGAGCACGGCCTTCGCGTCTCCGGCCGGAACGACTTCGTCGCTTCGGTGACCGCAGCCACGGCCGCTTCCGCGCTCCCCGAAGCCGACCTCGTCGTCGTCTGCACGAAGGCGACAGGCGTCGACGCGGCGGCCGGGGCGCTGGCCGGTCACTTTCCCGGCGCCACGGTGATGACGACGCAGAACGGGCTCGGCGCCGAGGAGATCGTCCGCCGCCACGGCGACTGGCCGCTCGTCTCCGCCGTGACCTTCATGAGCGGGACGAAGCACGGAGACACGCACGTGGAGTACATCCTCGACACGGAGACGTGGCTCGGCCCCTACGAGTCGACGCCGTTCGAGGCCGTCGAAGAGATCGCGAGCGTGCTCGTCGGCTCGGGGCTCAAGGCGCAGGCGCTGCCCGACCTGCGGCCGGCCCAGTGGTCGAAGCTGATCTTCAACGCGACCGTCAACGGCGTCGCTGCTCTGACCGGCCTGCCGCACGACCCCCACTTCGCGGACCGCGACGGCCTCGGCGCTGTCGTGCACGAGCTCGTCGCCGAGGGGAAGCGCGTCGCGGCAGCACGCGGCATCGAGTTGCACGACGATCCCTGGGAGATGAACGTGCTCGCGACGCAGCGCGGCAGCGCGCACTACCCGTCGATGCTCGAGGACGTGGAGGCGCGGCGGCCGACGGAGGTTGAACTGATCAACGGGGCGCTCGTCCGCGAGGCCGAGGCCGCCGGGATCGACGTGCCGCTGCAGGCGGCGCTCTACGCGCTCGTGCGCGGGCGGGAGGCGTCCTACTCGTGAGACTCTGCGTCGTCGGGTGCGGCGCCGTCGGCTCGCTGTTCGCGGCGAACCTCGCGCGCCTGGATGACGTCGAGGTCTGGGCGTACGACCTGGACGCGGGTCACGTCGCGGCGATCAACGAGCGCGGGCTGCGGCTCTCGGGCGCCGGCGACGTCGTCGGGCAAGTGCAGGCGACGACGGATCCGGGCGAGCTGCCCGAGTGCGAGCTCGGGCTCGTCGCGACGAAGTCGATGCACACCGGAGCCGCCGTGGGCGCGGCGGCCGGGGCGCTCGCGTCTGCTTCGGTCGCGTCCGTCCAGAACGGCGTGGGGAACGAGGAGGTCATCGCCGAGCACGTGGAGAAGGTCATCCGGGGGACGACGTTTCCGGCGGGCCGCATCGTGGAGCCGGGACATGTCCAGTGGGACGTCAAGGGAGACACGACGCTCGGCCCGTTCGAGCCGAGCCCCGCGCCGATGGCCGAGGTCGTGCGTCTCGCCGAGGCGTGCACGCGCGCGGGGCTGCCGACGAACGCCGTGCCCGACGCGCGCGGGCCGCAGTGGCGGAAGCTGATCTTCAACGCGGCCACGAACCCGATCGGCGCGCTGACCGGCCTCTCGCACGGCCGCGTCTGCGAGCGGCCCGACCTGCGGCGGCTCGTGACCGCCCTCGACGACGAGGGCAAGGCGGTCTGCGCGGCGCCGGGGATCGAGCGCGACGCCGACCCGGAGGCGCTGATCGACCACGCGGCGAAGCCGGAGGTCGCGTACGACCACAAGGCGTCGATGCTCCAGGACGTGGAGGCGCGCCGGCAGACGGAGATCGACTACCTGAACGGCGGCATCGTCCGCTTCGGCCGCGAGCACGGCGTCCCGACTCCGCTGAACGAGGCGATCACAGCGCTGATCAAGGGCCTGGAGGCCTCGTGGACGAGGTAGCCCGCCGCTACGCGAACGTGCGCTCGGCTCTCGAGCGGGACGGGCTCGACGGGGCCGTCGTCAGCGGCTCCGAGTACACGGGCTTCGAAGGCGCCGTCACGTACCTCAGCGGCTTCACGATCGTGCACCGCTACGCCTACGTGCTGTTGCCCCGCGAGGGCGAGCCGGCGGTCGTCTTCCCGAGCGAGGCGCGGTACGTGGGCGAGCACGGCGACGCGTGGATGGAGCAGGTCTTCGCCGACCGGCCGGGCGAGTGGCTCGCCGAGCAGCTGCGCGGCAAGCGGGTCGGCGTCTACGGCCTCGACTACGTGATGACCGTGCGCGACTATCGGGCGCTCGCAGAAGCCGCCGAGCTCGTCCCCTGGGACGAGCAGTTCGATCTCGCGCGCGCCGTGAAGTCGGATGCCGAGCTCGAGTCGGTGCGCGACAGCGTACGCATCAACACAGACGGCTTCTGGGCTTTCCTCGAGGCGTACGCCCCGGGCAAGTCCGCCGCCGACGCCCTGGCGCCCGCGGAGCGGCTCTTCGTCGAGCGCGGTTGCCGCCGCTTGACGATGAACATGGTCCTCGCCGGCCCCGAGTTCGCGCTCGCACGCGAGGACATGGCGCTCGAGGAGTTCTGCATCCCCTCGCTCGAGATCGCCGGCCCGGGCGGACACTGGGTCGAGGTCTCGCGGGCGATCGGCACGCCGTCCGAGGAGGTCGCGCGCATGCTCGAGGCTTACGAGGAGTACTTCGAGACGGCGAAGACCGCACTGCGGCCGGGCGCGACTGCACACGACGTCCACCGCGCGGCCTCGAAGGGCTTCACGGACCGCGGCTACCACCTCGGCCACGTCACCGGCCACTCGATCGGGATGACGATGATCGAGTTCCCGAAGATCGGCGAGGGCGTCGAGACCGAGCTCGCCGAGAACATGGTCTTCTCGATGCACCCGCACGCGATCTCCGCCGACGGGCGCGAGTGCCTCTACATGCAGGACACGTGGCTCGTCACGTCTGGCGGCGGTGAGCCCCTTGCGGGCCTGCCGATGCGGATCTTCGGGCGCGGTGACTCTTAGGCCGCTCTCAGACTCCCCTGCGAGGATCGCGAGGTGCTCCGCCTTCTCGCCGCCATGACCGTCGCCGCCGCCCTGCTCCTGGGCGCCGAGTCCGCGAACGGCGCGATCGTGACGCGGTTGGACCGAGTCGGCCGTCCGATGACCCTCGACGTGCGTGCGCGCGGGGTCGACGTCAACTGGTACGCGCAGCGCCTGCGGGGCTCGATCCACGGCGACGAGGTCTCGGACGTCGTCATCCGGATCGTCCCGGCCCGCCTGGTCGGCCGGCTCTGCAACGGCGGCGGCAGCTGTTACGCAGCACGGCGCGGCGAGGATCTCCTGACCGTCCCCGCTGGCCGCTCGCGCCAGGTGGCGCACTATCTACGCCACGAGTACGCGCATCATCTCGAGCTCCAGCGATCGCGCTGGCGAGGATGGGACCCTTGGATGGAGCGATGGTGGGCGGCGCGCGGGATCGACGCCCTCCTCGCCCGGGGCAAGGTCTCGGAGGGCTACGAGCTCGGCTGGGCGCGCTCGATCAGCGAGATCTTCGCCGAGGACTACGTCCAGCTCCACATGCGCGCGCGGTACGAGATCCGTTGGCTACGGCCGCCGGGGCCACGCATCAAGGCCGCGCTCCGCAGCGATCTGCAATCCGGCTAGCCCGGTTCTCCCTTCGAGCCGAGCGGGCCGGTCAGGTAGCGCTGCAGCGTGGGCCCGATCGCGAGCACGAGCTCCTCGCTCGAGAGCGACGCCAGTGGCTCGACCCGAACTATGTGCCGCGCCATGACGATCCCCACGAGCTGCGAGCCGACGAGAGTGGCTCGCAGCCGAGCGTCCTCGACGCCGAGCGTCTCGGCCAGGGGAACGAAGACGCGCTGCGTCAGAACCTGCCGTAGCACCTCGGCAGCCGCTGGCTCGGATGCCGCGGCCCGGATCATGCTCGTCCAGCGATCACGAGCATCTGCCTCGTCGAGGACCGACATGAACATGCGGGCGAGCCGCTCGCCGACCTTCCGCCGGTCGCCCGCGAGCAAACCGGGCAGCACTGCAGCCGGGTCGAAGGGCAGCTCGACCACACTGAGGAAGAGCTGCTGCTTCGACCGGAAGAAGTGGATTAAGAGCGCAGCGTCGACACCGGCTTCGGCGGCGATCGAGCGAATCGTCGTCCGGTCATAGCCGAGCTCGGCGAACTGCCTTCGAGCCGCGTCAAGGATCGCCTGGCGCGTGAAGTTCGGGCCCGGTCGGCGACCGGGGCGCCTGGCGCTCGATGGAGCCATCGTCCTCCAGTGTAAACTCAACATGCGATGAATTCAGCGGCCGCGATCACTATCACGAACCTTCGTGTTCAGCGCGGCAAGAAGCTCGTTATCCCCGAGCTTTCGCTGGAAGTGCGCCGCGGCGTCGTGACGGGTCTCCTGGGACCGAGCGGCTCGGGCAAGACGACGCTGATGCGTTCGATCGTCGGCGTCCAGATCGTCGAGGCCGGAGAAGTGACGGTGCTCGGCCGCCCCGCCGGCACCCGGGAGCTCCGCCGGCGCGTCGGTTACGTCACCCAGGCGCCGTCGGTCTACGGCGATCTCACCCCGCGCGAGAACCTGCAGTACTTCGCGCGCATTCTCGGCGCCCCGGCCGAGCGCATCGACGAGGTCCTCGCGACGGTCTCCCTCGAGAAGCAAGCAGACCAGGTCGTCCAGACGCAGTCGGGCGGCGAGCGCTCGCGTGTGTCGTTGGCGTCCGCGCTGCTCGGGCAGCCCGAACTGCTCGTTCTCGACGAGCCGACGGTCGGGCTCGACCCCGTCCTCCGCCGCGACCTCTGGGAGACCTTCCACGAGCTCGCGGCGCAGGGAACGACGCTCCTCGTCTCCACCCACGTCATGGACGAGGCCGAGCGATCGGACGAGCTTGTGCTGATGCGTGACGGCCGCGTCATTGCGGCAGCGTCGCCGGCCTCGCTCCTCGAGCGAACACGAGCCGAGAACCTCGAAGACGCCTTCCTCGCCCTCGCGGAGGCGGCATGAGCGTTCGAATCACGTTCGCCACAGCCGCCCGCGTCCTACGGCAGCTGCGGCGCGACCACCGCACGGTCGGGCTCGTGCTCGTGGTGCCCCCCGCCCTGCTCACGCTCTTCAAATACGTCTTCGAGTCCCAGGAGCACACATTCCAGCGGGTCGGCCCACCCATGGTCGGGATCTTCCCGTTCATCGTCATGTTCCTCATCACGTCGATCGCCATGCTCCGCGAGCGGACGACGGGCACGCTCGAGCGGCTGATGTCGATGCCCCTCGCGAAGCTCGACCTGCTGCTGGGCTATGGGCTCGCCTTCGCGCTCGTCGCGGCCCTGCAGGCGAGCCTGACAGCGGCCGTTGCGTTCGGCCCGCTCGGCCTCGATGCCGCCGGCCCGGTCTGGCTCGTCATCGTGCTCGCCGTCGCGAACGCGCTGCTCGGCATGGCCCTCGGGCTCTTCCTCAGCGCGTTCGCCAGGACGGAGTTCCAAGCCGTCCAGTTCATGCCTGCGTTCGTGCTGCCGCAGATCCTGCTCGCCGGCCTGCTCGTCCCTCGAGACGAGATGGCGCGCGCGCTCGAGCTCGTCTCCGACTTCCTCCCGCTCACGTACGCGTACGACGCTCTGGCGAAGGCGACCGCCGACGACCTCGGCAGTCGTCTCGCACTCGACGTCGTCGTCGTCGCAGCCTGCATCGTCGGAGCGCTGATTCTCGGCGCGACCACGCTGCGCCGGCGGACTGCCTAGGCAGGTCGATTAGGTCCAGCTAGCGTCCTCGCTGTGGAGGGCAGCGCTCCCGAGACCGAGCAGCGGGTCACCCCGCTCGAGCTCTTCTTCGACCTCGTCTTCGTCTTCGCGATCACGCAGGTCACGAGCCTGCTCGCGGCAGACCCCACCTGGCACGGGCTGGTCCGCGGGCTGCTCGTCCTCGGGGCGCTGTGGTGGGCGTGGGCCGCGTACGCATGGCTGACGAACACGCTCAATCCCGAGGAGGGCGCCGTACGAATCGCGATGTTCGCGGTCACGGGCGCGATGCTCATCGTCGCGCTCGCGGTGCCCGAGGCGTTTGACGAGCACGGCGTGATCTTCGGCGTTGCGTACCTCTTCGTGCGCATCATGCACCTCGTCCTCTACGCGCTCGCCGCCCGCGGCGACCACGACCTCCTCGGGGCGGTGCTCCGCATGACGCCGTCCTCGACCATCAGCGGCGTCCTCATCCTGATCGCCGGCTTTCTCGAGGACGACCAGCGCGTCGCACTGTGGATCATCGCGCTCGCGATCGACTACCTCGGCGTGCTCGTCGGCCGCGGCCAGGGCTGGCGCCTCTCGCCCGGGCACTTCGTCGAGCGGCACGGCCTGGTCGTGATCATCGCGATCGGCGAGTCGATCGTCGCCCTCGGCGTGAGCGCGTCCGGAACGCCGCTGACCGCGGGCGTCATCACGACCGCGCTCGTGGGCATGACGATTGCGACCGCGCTCTGGTGGACGTACTTCGACTGGGTCGCGATCGTGATCGAGCACCGGTTGCGACAGGCGACCGGGACGGCTCAGACGACACTCGCGCGGGACGCCTTCAGCTACCTGCACTTCGTGATGGTCGCGGGGATCGTCCTCTTTGCGATGAGCCTGAAGAAGGCGCTCGCGCACTACGACGCACATCTCGCAGCGGTGCCCGCAACCGCTCTCTGCGCCGGGCTCGGCGCGTACCTGCTCGCACACGTGCTCCTGCGCTACCGGATCTCGAGGACGATCGGCCACGGCCGGCCGGTTGCGTTCGTCGGCCTGATGGTGCTCTGGCCGTTCGCCGACGACATGCCTGCTCTCGCCGCGCTGTCCATCGCCGCGACGATCTTCGTCGCGCTGATCGCATACGAGGGGATTCGCTACCGCGAGCCGCGGGCGTCCATCCGGCACGGCGCGGTGCCGACCGCTGAGCTCATGACCGGCCAGCGCGTGCCGGAGACCTGACGGCGAGCTGTGGCGGATCCGCCTGTAGAGCGGATCCGCCCGTACCACGTAGTCCGCTACCTCTGGCGCTCGCCCGCGTGCAC
>JBKPFD010000282.1:0-2759 GCA_046729155.1 Actinomycetota bacterium | reverse complement strand
GAGTAGGTTCGCGGCCATGAGCTGGCCGCGAGACGAGGCGAAACTCGAGCGCGTCCGCGCGCTGATGGTCGAGCACGACCTCGACGCGCTCGTCGTCCGGGCGCCGGACAACGTCCTTTACCTCTCCAACTACTGGGGCATGAAGGGCTACGAGGTCGTCGTCTTCCCGCAGGAGGGCGTCCCGACGCTGATCGCGCTCGAGGCCTCTCAGGACGACGCCGAGCGGACGGCCTGGACCGAGTCCATCCTGACCTTCGCCGGCTACGACCCTCACGACCCGCGGCCGCCGCAGGCACGCGCGCTCGACCTCGCCCGCGACGCTACGCGCGACTTCGAGCGGATCGGGCTGGAGCTCTCGCTCGGCACGCAGGCGTCCGACCGCATGGTCGGCGAGCCCACGACGTACACGCGGGAGTGGTTCGCAGCCTGGCCGGACGCGAGCGACGCGACCCCTCTCCTCGCCGAGGCCCGCGCCGTGAAGACCGAGCAGGAGATCGAGCGCATGCGGATTGCGAACGCGATCGCCGCCGACGGCATGCAGTACGTCCGTGAGCACCTCCGGCCGGGCATGAAGGAGAGCGAGGCGGCGGCGATGTGGGAGGGCTTCGTCCACGGCGCGGGCACCGCGCGCGGCGACGTCGAGCTCGCGCGCGGCTTCTCGCTCGTCTGGTCGGGGCCGGGCATCCGCACGTTCACCGCGACGGGCGACCGCCCCGTGCAGGAGCACGAGCCGACGCTGTTCGAGATCTGGGTCTGCGCCGACGGCTACTGGTGCGACCACACGAAGAACCTCTGCCCAGGCGACCTCACGCCCGAGTACGAGGAGCTCGTCGACCAGCTCGTCGACGTCTACCACGCCGCGATCGACCACTGCGAGCCGAGCGCGAGCCTGGCGCAGCTCGACGCGCTGATCCGCTCCGGGATTGCCGAGGCCGGCTACCCGGGCCAGCCGTCCCACCCCGTTGCGCACGGCGTGGGGGCCCGAGCGCACGAGCCTCCGTATGCACACCAGGCCGGCGGCGGCACGATCGAGGCCGGGATGGTGCTCGCGATCGAGCCCGGGGTCTACTGGGAGGAGGGTGGAGGCCTGCGGCTCGAGGACAACTTCCTCATCACTGCCGACGGGCCCGAGAAGCTCTCCTCGTTCCCCGACGGGGTCGTCAGCTCGTCCGCGTAGCGCGGTCGGCGGCAACCACCGCCAGGTCGCGCTGCGACCAGACGAGACGCGGCGAAAATCCGGCTTCGTCGAGCCACTGCAGCTGATCTTCGACCCGGTCCGGCAGGTCGAACCCCGGCGACAACTGCGTGACGGCATCCTCCGGGCGCTCGGGGACGACGACGTCACCGAGGACGAAGCGGCCGCCGGGCGAAATGACGTCTCCGATGCGGCGGAAGAGGTTTGCCTTGCCGGCACTGTCGAGGTGGTGGACGGCGAGCGCGGAGACGACGAGGTCGAACGGCCCTTCCGGAAGGTCGTCCTCGCGGCGGGAGACGTGCAGCGCCTCGACGCGGTCGGCGGGAAGCTCTTCGCGAGCCCGCTCGAGCATCTCGGCGCCGGAGTCGATCCCCGTCAGGCGGGCTGCGGGGTGGAGCTCGAGGACTCGCCGCGCGGTTTCCCCCGTGCCGGTGCCGAGGTCCAGGACCCGGGCTGCTTCCACGCCCATGGTCGCCCGCGCCAGGCGCTCCTGGAGCTCGTCGTACCCTCGCACCTCGACACGTATCCCCTCGAGGTACCCCTCGGGCTTGAAGCGAGACTCGCCCACGCGGCAAACGTATCCCTTTACCCTCCAATCGTGGCTGCCGAGAGCCGGTTCTGGACCGGTGCCGTCAACGCGAACTATGCCTTCGAGGCCGAGGTCGGCTTCTACGACACGACGCTCCGCGACGGCGAGCAGACGGTGGGGGTCGTCCTCGACCCGCAGCAGAAGCTCGAGATCGCGCGCGGGCTGGCCGAGGCGGGCGTCGAGCGGATCGAGGCCGGTTTTCCGCGCGTCTCGCAGGACGACTGGGAGGCCGTCCGGCTGATCGCGGAGGCCGGGCTCTCGGCCGAGATCTGGGGCTTCTCCCGCGCCGTGCGGGCCGACGTCGAGGCGCTGGTCGAGCTCGGCGTGCGGGCGAGCGTGATCGAGTCGCCGATCTCCGACCTGAAGCTCGACGCCCTCGGCGTCTCGCGCGAGACGATGCTCGGCCGCATCCGCGAGGCCGTCGCCTACGCGGTCGAGAACGGGATCACGGTCGCGTACTTCGGCGTCGACTCGACCCGAGCCGACCCGGCCTTCTTCGACGAGGCCTATGCGGCCGCGGTCGAGGCCGGCGCCGCCGAGGTCGTAGTCGTCGACACGATCGGCGTCGCGACTCCCGAGGCCGTCCACGAGCTCGTCGGGCGCACGCGTGAGCTCGGCGTGCCGGTCCACTTCCACGGGCACAACGACTTCGGGCTCGCGACCGCGAACGCCGTCGCCGCCGTCCGCGCGGGTGCGCGCTGGATCCACGGGACGATCAACGGCATGGGCGAGCGGGCCGGCAACGCGAACATCGGCGAGGTCGCGCTCGCGCTCCGCGCGCTCTGGGGGGTCGAGACGAAGCTCGACCTGGCCAAGATCCGCGCTCTCGCCGACCGCGTCCGCGAGCTGTCCGGCTACACGCTCGAGCCCTGGAAGCCGCTGGTCGGCGAGAACCTGTTCCGGCGCGAGAGCGGCGCGGTCGCGAGCCAGTTCCACGATCCGCCGGCGATCGAGCCTTACTCGTCCGAGCTGGTC
>JBKPFD010000281.1:0-5347 GCA_046729155.1 Actinomycetota bacterium | reverse complement strand
GAGCTCGCGTGCGCCGTTAGGGCTCGTGACGACGACCCAGTCGTACCCCTCGACCGCCACCGGGTCGTCGAACGGCTCGATCTCGATCAGCGGGCACTCGACAACGTCGAGGCCGAGCGCCTCCAGCCGCTCGACGAGCGGGCCCGCCTGCTCGCGGGGCCGCGTGACGATCACTTTCATGCTGGTGCGAGGGCGCGGAGCTCGGCACCGAGAGCGGCAGGGTCCTCGCCCGTCCGCCGCTCGACCCACCGGCCGTCGGGATCCGCGACCAGCGCCGTGAGCGTGTTCCCGTCGTGATGGGCCGCGATCGGCGCCAGACACCCGCCGCCCACAGCGGCGACGCACGCGCGCTCCGCTTCGACCCGCCGGCGCGTCTCCGAGTCGTCGGCCGCCGCGACGACGTCCTCCTCCCCGCTCCGCACCTGCAGCGCCAGCGCACCCTGCCCCGCCTCCGGGAGCAGCTCGTCCGGATCGAACCGGTGCCCGATCTCGCGCGCGAGCCCGAGCCGGTCGAGGCCGCAAGCGGCGAGGACCACGGCGTCGAGCCCCCGTTCCCCGCGCTTGCGCAGCCGCGTGTCGATGTTGCCGCGCAGAGGCTCGATCGCGAGCTCGGGCTCCAGCGCGAGCAGCTGTGCCCGCCTGCGCACGGAGGCCGTGCCGATCCGCATCCCCGGCTCGAGACGCGCCGCGCCGCAGAGCGCGTCCCGCGCGTCCTCGCGCGGAAGGTAGGCGCCGACGGCCAAGCCCGCCGTGTCCGTCGAGGTCATGTCCTTCGCCGAGTGGACGGCGACGTCGATGCGACCCGAGAGCAGCGCCTCCTCGATCTCCTTGACGAAGACGCCACGGTCGCCGATCTGCCCGAAGGGCTTCGACCGGTCGCGGTCGCCGGCGGTCGTGATCGGCACGAGCGCGACCTCGACGCCCGGGCCGCGCAGCCGCTCCGCCGCCAGCTCGGCCTGGGTGAGCGCGAGCCTACTGCCGCGGCTTCCGATTCGAAGCAGCACGCTCCTCCTCGCCGAGGCCGAAGAGGTGCCTGGCCGCCTCGACGTAGCCCGGGCCGTCGGTCGCAGCCGCCTCCTTCAGGCGCACGATCGGCAGATGCAAGAGCTTGTTCACGATCTGTGTCGTCAACGACTCGACCGTCTGCCGCTCGCTGTCGGAGAGTCCTTCCAGCCGGCCTTCGGCCTTCGCCAGCTCGCCCGAGCGGATGCGCTCTGCCCAGTCGCGCAGCGACGCGATCGCAGGGACGACGTCGAGCGACGCCTGCCACTCGCGGAAACGCGCCGCCTCGTCGGCCACGATCGCCTCGGCCCGCGCCGCCTCGCGCCGCCGGCCGCTCAGGCTCTCGCTGACGACGGCCTCGAGGTCGTCGATGTCGTAGAGATAGCACCCGTCCAGCTCGGCCACGGCCGGGTCGACGTCACGCGGCACTGCCAGGTCGATGACGAAGAGCGGCTTGCCCTTGCGCTCGGGGACGTCTGCAGGGCCGAGCACGAACCCGGGCGCGCTCGTCGACGAGACGACGACGTCCGCTTCCCCGAGGCGGTCGCGAATGCCGTCGAGGGCCAGAGCCTCGGCCCCGTGCCTCGCTCCGAGCTCGCGCGCCCGCTCGAGCCGCCGGCTCGCGACCCATGCAATCTGAGCGCCCCGCGCCGCGAGACTGCGGGCAGCCAGCTCGCCGACTTCGCCTGCCCCGACCAGCAGCACGCGGCGCCGGTCGAGCTCGCCGAACACCTGCTGCGCGAGCGCCGCGGCCGCCGCGGACACCGACGAGGGGCTCTCGCCGATCGCCGTCTCGGCGCGCACCTTCTTGCCGGCGTGGAGCGCCTGGCGGAAGACGCGGTCCAGAACCGGGCCGGTCGCCCCGTCCTCGTACGCCGTCCGCACCTGGCCGAGGATCTCGCCCTCGCCCGGGACGAGCGAGTCGAGCCCGGCTGCGACGCGGAAAAGATGGAGCGCAGCGGCCTCGTCGTGGAGGCGGTAGAGCTCGGACGTCGCCGCGAGCGCGTCCGCTGCCCGGGTCTCGGCCTCGACCCCGTCGGGATGGGCCACGTAGAGCTCGGTGCGATTGCACGTCGAGAGGCACACGACCTCGCCGTCTTCTCCCGCCAGCCGCCGAGCCAGCTCCGCCGCGCCCGCCCGGTCGAGGGCGACACGCTCCCGCACCTCGACAGGGGCGACGCGGTGGGAAGTGCCGACGAGGACGAGCCTCATGCGAAGTGCGTGGCCGGGAGGCCGAGTCGGAGTGCGATGACCAGCGCGAAGCCGGCAAGGGCGACGAGGGCGGCTCTCCGCCCGCGCCAGCCGGCGCCGTAGCGCAGGCCGAGGAATGCGCCGTAGACGCCCCACGTGAGGAGCGTGACCGCGATCAGCGGGTCGAGGTCCGACCGCTCGCGCACGCGCGCGAACCCCGCGGCCATGCCCAGCGTGAGCAGCACGAGCGCGACGGTGATCGTCCGGGCGACGAGGGTGTCGAGCGTCGTGAGCGACGGCGCGCGGAGGCTGAGGATCGAGCGGCTGCGCCGCTTGAGCTCGCGCTCTTCCCAGAGGTAGAGCGCCGCGAGGGCCGCCGCGAGCGTCAGGCCCGCGAACGCGGCGAGCACGAGGCCGACATGCGCCACGAGGAAGAACGTCGAGTAGCGCGTCTCGCCGGACGAGCCGACCCCGCCCGCGGCGTAGGACACCGCGAGGAGGAGCACGGCGACCGGCATCACGACCAGCCCGAGCAGCCGGAAGCGCGGGCGGCAGCCCCAGATCAGGTATGCGCCGACGACGAACCAGACGAAGAGGTTCAGCGAGCCGGCCCAGTCGTCCCACGGGAAGCCGTCGGCGCGTGCGGCCTGCGCCGCCAGGAGCACCGTCTGGGCGAGCCAGCCGATCCGCACCCCCCACGTCGCGAGGCGCCCGAGCCGCCCCGGGCTGCGCACGTCGCCAGCGTAGGCGACCGCCGCCTCCCCGTAGGCGAGAAGCACCGGCCAGACGAGAAGCTCAGCCACCGAGCTTCTCCCGGGCGAGCCGCGCGAGATCGGTCAGCTCCTGCTCCAGCCGGCCGACCTTGAGCCCGATGATCACGACGTAGATCAGCAAAGCCGCGAGGAAGACGAGGTAGGCGGCGGTGACGTACTTCTCGGCCGTCGTCACGCGAGCAGCTCCCGGAGGTCGCGAAGCGCCACGTCCGCCCGCTTGCCGGCGAGCTCGACGAAGTAGAGGGAGCCGGCGAGCGCGAGCATCCCGGCAAGGCAGACGCAGAACGCGAGCAGCATCTCCCAGGGCAGGTTCGCCCCCTCGTGCGTGAAGACCGTCGGGTGGAGAATGGTGCCCGCGATCCGGACGGCGAGGAAGCTGACCGGGATCAGCGCGACGCCGAAGAGCGCGTAGACGGCCGAGTTGCGCTCGCGGCGCGGCCCCGGCTCGGTCGAGTAGCGGAGCATGAAGTACGCCGAGTAGAAGAGGAACACGATCAGGAAGAGCACGAGCTGCCGCTCGCCCCAGCTCCACCAGTGGCCCCACGAGATCTTGGCCCAGATCGAGCCGGTGACGAGCGTCAGCAGGCCGAAGATGACGCCCAGATGCACCGCCGTATAGCTCTCGAGGTCGTACCGCGAGTCGTGCGTCGAGAGCAGCCGGAACGCTTTCCACGCGGCAAACGCGAAGCACGCGTACGCGGTCAGCGCGACCGGGACGTGGAGGTAGAAGATCTTCTGGCTGAAGCCCTGGTCGGCGTCCTCGGGCGCCCAGTAGAGCGCCAGCGCGATGCCGCCGACGAGCAGCCCCGCAGCCGCGAGCGCCAGCGCCGGTGCGCCTCTATTCGGTGACGACGTACTCAAAGCTTGCCCAGGAGAGAATCGCAAAAATGGCGTCATAGAGAGCCAGGAAACCGAGGAACGAAGCGGGATTCCCGGCCAGCGAGGCGCCCGCGCCGCCGATCACGATCGGGATCGCGAGCGGCAGGAAGAGCAGGGGCAGGAGGAGCTCGCGCGCGCGGCTCGCGGCGGCGACGGCGCTGAGCAGCGTGCCGACCGCGGCGATGCCGACGTCCGCGAGTGCGACCGCGGCGACGAGCTCCCACGAGAGGGGTTCGAAGAAGAGTGCGAACGCCGGCAGCGCGACCGCCTCCGCGACGACCAGGAACGCGACGACGCTGATGCACTTGGCGACCCAGATCGCACTCCGGTCGCAGGGCGCCAGCACGAGCCCGTCGAGGAGGCCCTGCTCGCGCTCGGCGGCGAAAGCGCGCGTGAGCCCGAGCAGCGCCGTGAAGACGATCGCGATCCAGAGCAGTCCCGTCGCGGCCCGCTCCGACTCCTCGGCGGGGAGCGCGAAGTGGAAGACGACGAGCGCCGACACGACGAAGATCAGCATCGCGGGCAGGGTGTCGCGCGAGCGGAGCTCGAGCAGCAGGTCCTTGCGCGCGAGCGCGACGACGTCGGACGCGTAGGTCATGCGAGCGCCAACTGTCCCGTCGCAAGGCCGAGCAGCGGCTCGGGATCGTGCGTCGCGACGACGGCGGTCCGCCCAGGCCGCCGCTCCTCGAGCTCCCGCCCCAGCAGCTCCGCGCCCTCCGAGTCGAGAGCGGCGAACGGCTCGTCGAGCAGGTACAGCGCGGGGTCGTGCAGGAACGTCCTGCAGAGGGCGAGCCGCTGCAACATCCCGCGCGAGAACGTCCCTGCTCGCTCGTTGCGGGAGCGCCAGAGCCCGAAGCGCTCGAGTAGCATCCCAGTCCGCTCACGCCGGTCGGGAACCCGGTAGAGGCGCCCGTAGAGCTCGAGGTTCTCGAGCGCCGTCAGCTCGCGGTAGACGAGCGGCTCGTGCGCGAGGAAGCCGACCTCGCCTCGGTCGGCCTGGACGGCGAGCTCGCCGCCGGTCGGCGCGGCCAGTCCTGCGATAAGGCGCAGCAGGGTCGTCTTGCCGGCGCCGTTCGGCCCGGTGACGAGCAGGAAGTCGCCCCGCTCCACGTCGAGGTCGAGCCCGGCGAGCACGCGCTTCTCGCCGAAGCGCTTGGACAGCTTGCGCGCCCGGATCACGCAGTCGAGTCTATTTATCCTGCTCACGTGCAGGAACGCGGGGCCTCGGCGTACTCGGTGACGCTCGAACGCGGCACCGACGGCACCTACCTCGCCTGGGTCGACGAGCACCCGGGCTGCGCCGTCCGGGCGCGAGATCGCGACCGCGTCCTCGAGGAGGTGCGCCGCGAGATCCCGCGCTTCCTCGGCTGGGCCGGGCTGCCGCGACCCGCGGAGGTGGAACTGCACGTGAGCGACGAGGTCGAGTCCGCGATCGAGACAGATGAGGACACCGAGGCGCTGGTCGCTGACGACCGCCGGGCGCTGACCACCGCCGACTGGGC
>JBKPFD010000280.1:0-8398 GCA_046729155.1 Actinomycetota bacterium | reverse complement strand
GGCTAGCGTTCTCCCGGTGAGCCGCGCGGTTGTGCTCTCGGCGGTGCGCACGCCGGTGGGGCGGTACGGCGGCGCGCTTTCGGGTGCGCGGCCCGACGACCTCGCCGCGACCGTCATCGCCGCTGCGGTCGAGCGTGCGGCAGTCCCTGCCGGCGAGATCGAGGACGTCTACTTCGGCTGCGCGAACCAGGCGGGGGAGGACAACCGCAACGTCGCGCGCATGTCCGCGCTCCTCGCCGGCCTCCCCGACTCCGTCGCCGGTGTCACCGTCAACCGCCTCTGCGCGTCAGGCCTCTCGGCGATCGTCTCGGCCTGCCACGCGATCGCGGCGGGAGACGGAGACCTGTTCGTCGCGGGAGGCGTCGAGTCGATGAGCCGCTCGCCGCTCGTGATGGCGAAGCCGGACGCCGCCTTCCCGCGAGGCAACCAGATCGTCTACGACACGACGCTCGGGTGGCGCTTCCCGAACACGCGGATGGCGGGCATGTTCCCGCTCGAGTCGATGGGCGAGACGGGCGAGAACGTCGCCGAGCGCTACGGGGTCTCGCGCGAGGAGCAGGATGCGTTCGCTCTCCAGTCTCAGCGGCGCTGGGCCGAGGCGACCGAGGCCGGGCGGTTCGACGACGAGCTGCTTCCGGTCGACGGGATCGAGGGCGACGAGCACCCGCGCCCGAACACGAGCGCGGAGAAGCTTGCGCAGCTGCGCCCCGCCTTCCGCGACGACGGGACGGTCACCGCGGGCAACTCGAGCGGCATCAACGACGGCGCGGCGGCACTCGTCGTGGCGAGCGAGGAGCGCGCAGCCGAGCTCGGCGTCGAGCCGCTCGGCGCCTTCGTCGGCAGCGCCGTCGCCGGCGTCGACCCGCGGGTGATGGGCATCGGGCCCGTGCCCGCCGTGCGCAAGCTGCTCGAGCGAGCGGGCGTCGAGGTCGGCGACATCGACCTCGTCGAGCTGAACGAGGCGTTTGCCTCGCAGAGCCTCGTCGTCATCCGGGAGCTCGGCCTCGACCCGGATCGCGTGAACGTCAACGGCGGCGCGATCGCGATCGGGCACCCGCTCGGCATGAGCGGCGCCCGGCTCGTCGTGACGCTGCTCCACGAGCTGCGACGGCGTGGCGGGCGGTACGGGCTAGCGACGCTCTGCGTCGGCGTCGGCCAGGGCCAGGCCGCCCTCTTCGAGCGCCAGTGAAGGTCGTCACCGGCTACCTCGAGCTCGGCCTGGCGCTCGGCCGCCACATCGACGGGCTCGTCGACGCCTACTTCGGGCCCCCCGAGCTCGCCCAGCAGGCCGAGTCGGACGCCCCGCGCGCCCCCGCCGAGCTGGTCGGGGGCGCGGTCACGCTGCTTGACGAGCTGGAGGGCGCCGGCCTCGAGGCGCGGCGCGCCCGCTGGCTTCGCGCTCAGCTCGTCGGGCTCGAGACCGTCGCGCGCAAGCTCGCGGGCGAGGAGATCTCGTACGAGGACGAGGTCGAGCGCTGCTACGGCATCCGGCCCCGCCGCGTGCCCGAGGACGTCTTCGAGGCCGCGCACGAGGAGCTGGACGCCGCCCTGCCCGGCCCCGGCTCCGTGGCCGAGCGGTACCAGGCCTGGCGAGAGGGCGACGGCTTGCAGGGCGACGCTCTGGCGCGCGTGATCGAGACGCTCGCGGCGGACTTCCGTGGCCGGACCGGGGCGCTCGTAGGCCTCCCCGAGGGTGAGTCGATCGACGTCGACTACGTCTCCGACGAGCCCTGGGCCGCCTTCAACTACTACCTGGGCGACCTCCGCAGTCGCATTGCCGTGAACACGGACGTCTCCCTGACTCCGACCTTCGTCACCGGGCTGATCGCGCACGAGACGTATCCGGGGCATCACACAGAGCGCACGTGGAAGGAAGAGCTCCTGGTGCGACAGCGTGAGCAGCCCGAGGAGTCGATCCTCCTCATCGGCACGCCGCAGTCGACGATCGCCGAGGGCATCGCGTCGCTTGCCGCCGAGATTCTGCTCGGTGACGACGAGCAGGACGTGACGGCGTCGCACGTCGCCGAGTCCGGGGTGCAGTACGACCCCGGCGTCTCGCGCGCGGTGCAGCGCGCCCGCGTCCCGCTCGAGGACGTCCCCGGCAACGCAGCGCTCCTCCTGCACGCCGACGGAGGGAGCGTCGAGGACGCCCACGCGTACCTCCGGCGCTGGGGCCTGCACTCGGAGAAACGCGCGACCCAGAGCGTGCGGTTCATGACCGACCCTGTCTGGCGCGCATACGCGACGACCTACACGGACGGCTATCGCGTCTGCCGCGATTGGGTCGCCGGTGATCTCGCCCGCTTCAAGCGCCTGCTGACCGAGCAGCTGACCCCGGCCGACCTCACGTAGCGGTTATCGTCCGGCCGTGGCCGTAGCGACCGAGCGCGAGTACCTGCTCTTCATCAACGGCGAGGCAGCGGAGCCTGCCGGCGGCGAGACCAAGGAGCTCGCCGAGCCGGCGACGGGCGAGCCGCTCGCGAAGGTCGCCGTCGCGGGAGAGGCAGACGTCGATCGCGCGGTCGAGGCTGCCCGCGGGGCGCTCGACGGCGACTGGGGCAAGACGCCCGGGCCCGAGCGCTCCCGTCTTCTCCACGCGCTAGCCGACGCGCTCCTCGCGAACCGCAAGGAGCTGAACGAGCTCGAGGCGCGCAACGTCGGCAAGGCGATCTCGTCGGTGAAGGCCGAGTTCTTCCAGGGCGTGGAGAACTTCCGCTTCTACGCGTCGGCGATCGGCTCGATCGGCGGGCGCTCGAATCCGATCGGCGGATCGCTCCTCTTCTACTCGCTGAAGGAGCCCGTCGGTGTCGCAGGCCAGATCGTCCCCTGGAACTACCCGCTGATGATGACGACGTGGAAGCTCGCGCCCGCCCTCGCGGCCGGCTGCTCCGTCGTCCTCAAGCCCGACTCGGCGACGCCGCTCACGGCACTGCGCATGGCCGAGCTCGCCGCGGAGGTCGGCTTCCCGCCGGGAGCGCTCAACGTCGTCCCGGGACCGGGGACGACCGTTGGCGCGCATCTCGTCCGCCACCCCGGCGTCGACAAGGTCGCTTTCACCGGCTCGACCGAGACCGGCGCCGAGATCATGCGGCTCGCTTCCGACGGCATCAAGCGGCTGACGCTCGAGCTCGGCGGGAAGAGCCCCAACCTCGTCTTCGCCGACGCGAACCTCGCGGACGCGATCCCGAGCTCGGTCTGGTCGATCTACTACTCCGCGGGCCAGAGCTGCGAGGCCCGCTCGCGCGTGCTCGTCGAGAAGCCGTTGTACGACGACTTCGTGGCGCAGTTCTCCGAGGCGGCCGGCAAGCTCAAGATCGGCGATCCCCTCGACTCGGAGACGCAGATCGGCTCGCTCATCTCCCCCGAGCACCGCGATCGCGTGCACGGGTACGTCGAGACCGGCCGCGAGGAAGGCGCCGAGGTGACCGCCGGCGGCGAGGCGCCCGACGGCAAAGGCGCCTTCTACCCGCCGACCGTGCTCGCCAAGGTCGACAACTCGATGCGCGTGGCGCAGGAGGAGATCTTCGGGCCCGTCGTCACCGTCACTCCGTTCGAAGACGAGAAGGACGCGGTCAGGATCGCGAACGACGTCCGTTACGGGCTGATGGCGACGGTCTGGACGGGCGACCCCGCCCGCGGACACAGGCTCGCGCGGCGCATCAAGGCGGGAACGGTCGGGATCAACATGCCGTACACCGCGTTCCCGGGCATCCCGTTCGGCGGTTACAAGCAGTCCGGCTTCGGCCGCGAGCTCGGGCTCGAGACGCTCGACCTCTACCTCGAGACGAAGAGCGTCATCGTCTCGACGAGTCCGAAGCCGTTCAATCCATTTCAGCTGTAAGCCGCTACCGGTGGGCCGTGCTCGCCGCCGGCACGGCCGGCTCGACGGCGTTCTCTGCGGTGCTGCTCGGACTGCCCGTGCTCGCGCCGACGCTGCGCACGGAGTTCGACCTGACGCTCACCGAAGTCGGCATCGTCCTCGCGAGCGTCTGGGTCGGGCCGATCTTCACGCTGCTCGCCTGGGGCCTGGCGGCTGACCGCTTCGGAGAGCGGCGCTCGCTCGCCGTCGGGCTCGCCACGATGGGCGCGCTCGTGGCCGGGGCCGCCGCCGTCGACGAGTTCGCACTGCTCGTCCTGCTCATGGGCCTGGCAAGCGCTGCCGGTTCGAGCGTCAACTCGGCGAGCGGCCGCGCGGTCATGCAGTGGTTCGCACCGGAGGAGCGCGGCCTCGCGCTCGGCCTCCGGCAGGCCTCGTTGCCGCTCGGCGGTGCGCTCGCGGCCGTCACGTTGCCGCCGATCGTCCACGCGACGTCGCTCGACGGCGCGCTCTACTTCCTGGCGGGCCTCTGCTTCGCCGCGGCGGTCGTGGGCGCCCTCGTCCTCCGCGATCGGCCGACGCATGCGGCCGGCGTCGAAGCTGCTCCGTGGACGCTTCGCGACCGGCGCCTCTGGCTGCTGAGCGGCGGCAGCGCGCTCTACCTGGTCGCCCAGATTGCCCTGACCGGGTTCGTCGTTCTCTTCCTCCACGACGCACGCGGCCTGTCGACCGCCCAGGCGGCGGGCGTGCTCGCGGCTGCGCAGGTGCTCGCGATCGCGTTGCGGATCGGCGCGGGGAGCTGGTCAGACCGGATGGGCGTCCGCGTGCGGCCCCTGCGGCTCGTCGGGCTGGCGATCTGTTCGTCCCTTGCGCTCGTCGCGGCTCTGAGCGGAGCTCCGATCGCGGTGCTCGTGCCGGCGCTCGTCGTCGCCACCTCGCTGTCGATGACCTGGAACGGGCTTTCCTACACTGCGGCGGCCGAGCTGGCGGGGCGTGCGCGAAGCGGCGCCGCGATCGGCTTTCAGCAGACGACCCTGTCCGTGGTCGGCTTCCTCGCCGCGCCCGCGTTTGCGGCGCTCGTCGACTCGTCGTCGTGGCGGGCGGGCTTCGGTGTGTGCGCCGTCGCTCCCCTCGTCGGCTGGTGGCTGCTAGGCCAGCTCGCGCCGGAGCACGGAGGCGACGGCCGTCAGGGCGAGGCGGGTCTCCGCGAGCTCAGGCTCACGCGTCGTCAATCGCTGCAGCGCCAGTCCCGGAAGTAGGAACACCCGCGCGCCGCGCCGCGCGGACCCCTGGACGGCGCGCCAGAGCTCCATCGAGACGCCGAGCGTGATGGCGGCGAGCAGGATCGGCGTCCAGAACGCCTGCGGGAACGGCCAGATCTGGTCGGCGAGAACGCCCACAGGAAGGACCAGCGCGACGAAGTTCGTCCCGCAGCGCAAGGAGAAGCGCGACGGCCGCTCGTCGCCGTGCCAGGTCGCGGCGAGCTTGCCGCCCTCCGCGGCAGCGATCGCTCGATGCTCGGCCCCGTGCAGGTAGAGCGTGCGCCCTCGGAGCAACCACGCCAGCAGGACGCCGGTCAGCACAAGGCCGGCGACGACGCTCGCCATGCTCGACAGGAGCACGAACGCGCACGGAGCGAGAAGCGCCGCCGTCAACAGCAGCCGCTCACGGCGGCGAGTGATGCCTTTGCCGCGGAAGAGCGGCGAGACCGATGCCGAGAGGCGGACGAGGCCTCGCACGAGCGGGATGCTGCGCGCGAAGTGCGGCGCCGTCGGCATAGCGCCTTCCAGGACCTCGCCGTCGCGCCGAGCGAAGGCCCAGAAGCGCTCGCTCGCGATGACGACGCCGTCCGGTCGAGCCATGCCGCCGAGGAGCGGCAGCGCGAGCTGGTCAGCCCGCTCCAGAAACGGAGAAACGGTTGCCGACACCCTCGCATGGTGCCGGACCGAGCGGCCGCCCGGCATGGGCCGGACGGCCTATTTGAGTGTGTCGGGGGTCCTAGTCGGGACTTACCAGCGCCCGCGGGTGAAGAAGCCGAGCAGCAAGAGCACGAGCACGACGATCAAGATGATCCAGAGCAAGCTCGTCACTTGTGCGGCACCTCCTTTCTCGCTGACACATCAATGCCCGCAGGGCGGGCTCTCCAAACGGGCTTGGGCGTTACGCTCCGCGGTCCGACCCAAGGAGGAGCCGTGATCCGCGTCTTCGTCGTCTACGAGGCCGAGCCCGATGCCGGCCGCTACGAGCAGCACGCCGAGCTCTGCCGCCGCGTCCCCGGAGCGACCTTCCGCCACGGGCGCGTCTTCGGCGCCCCGATGGGGGAGCCCCGCTACCCGTACTACGCCGAGTGGGAGTTTCCCGACATGGACGCGTTCAAGAGCGCCGCGCGCACCGACGAGTTCATGGCCACGGGGAAGGACGCGATGGAGATGGGCATCCCGTTCCACGTCCACTTTGCGGAGCTCGAGTGACCGAGCCGTCGTACCCGCGACCCGTCTCGCCGGAGGAGCTGGGCTTCGAGAAGATCGTCTACGAGAAGGCGCCCCCGCGGGCGACGATCACGCTCAACCGTCCGGAGATCCTCAACGCGTTCGACTTCCAGATGCTGCGCGAGCTCGCCCGCGCGTGTGAGGACGCGTCGTGGGACGACGAGATCCGTGTCGTCGTCCTCACGGGCGCGGGACGCGCCTTCTGCGTGGGCGCCGACCTGCGCTCGTGGGCGGAGAGCTACCTCGACAACCCGACCGAGTACTGGAAGTGGTTCGGCGCCTTCAAGGACGCCCACGACCGGCTCCGCGAGATCGGCAAGCCGACGCTGGCCCGCATCAACGGGATCGCGGTCGGCGGTGGGAACGAGCTGCAGATGGCCTGTGACCTGGCCGTGATGGTCGACGACGCGTTCATCCGCCACGTCGGCCCGGAGCACGGCTCTGTCCCCGCCGGCGGAGCGACGCAGTGGCTGACGATCATGGTCGGCGACCGCCGCGCGCGCGAGATCGTCCTCCTGTGCGAGGAGATTCCGGCGGAGCAGGCGGCGGAGTGGGGGCTCGTCAACCGCGTCGTTTCCGCAGCGGAGCTCGACGCCGAGGTCGACCGTCTCGTCGAGAACCTCGCGCGCAAGCTGCCGCAAACGACGCGCTACGCGAAGCAGCACCTCAACTTCTGGCGTGACCTCGCCTGGCACGAGACGATCAACCACGCCCGCGACTGGTTGGCGCTGTCGATGGCGACCGAGGAGCCAAAGGCGGCGATCAGGCGTTTCCTGGAGAAGGAGTAGTGGCCGAGGGCGAGCTCGTTCTCCTCGAGCGGGAGGAGCCGATCGCGGTCGTGCTCCTCAACCGCCCGGACGCGCTGAACGCGCTCTCGGACGAGCTCATGGACGAGCTCGTGTCGAGGCTCGTCGAGCTCGACCGCGACGGCTCGATCCACTGCATCGTGCTCGGCGGCTCGGAGCGGGTCTTCGCGGCGGGCGCCGACATAGCCGAGCTCGCGCGCTCGTCCGCGATCGACCTCTACTACCAGCGGCGCGTCGAGCGCTGGGACGCGATCGGCGGCCTCTGGACGCCGCTCGTGGCGGCAGTCTCCGGCTACTGCCTCGGCGGCGGGTGCGAGCTCGCCATGTCGTGCGACCTGATCATCGCGTCGGAGACGGCGCAGTTCGGGCAGCCCGAGACGAGCGTCGGCGTCATCCCCGGCGCGGGCGGCACGCAGCGGCTCACGCGGGCGGTCGGCAAAGCGCTGGCCATGGACATGGTGCTGACGGGGAGGTTCCTGTCGGCCGAAGAGGCCTGCGACGCCGGGCTCGTCGCACGCGTCGTCGCGCGCGAGGCGTGGCTCGACGAGGCGAAGCGCGTCGCGCGGGAGATCGCGTCGAAGGCACCGGTCGCGGTGCGCCTGGCCAAGGAGGCTGTCGACCGCGCGTTCGAGAGCCCTTTGCAGCTCGGCCTCGAGCACGAGCGGCGGCTGCTCTACCTCGCGTTCGCCTCCGAGGACGCGCGCGAGGGGCTGAATGCGTTTCTCGAAAAGCGGAAACCGAATTTCGGAGGGAGATGAATCGATGGTCGATCTAGACACTCTCTTGCAGGGCCACCGCGACGCGGTGAACGTGCGCCGCATCTACGGGGACCCGATCGAGCAGGACGGCGTGACGGTCGTTCCTGGGGCGCTCGTTTTCGGCGGAACCGGCGGCGGCGGCGATGCCGAAGGCAACGGCGGCGGCGGCTTCGGGCTCTTCGGCCGTCCAGTTGGCGCGTGGGTGATCCGAGGCGGAGACGCGACGTGGAAGCCCGCGGTCGACGTCAACCGCATCGTCGTCCTCGGCTTCTTGCTCGGCGTCGCGCTTGTGCTCCGCCGGCGCCGGTCTGGCTAGCCCGCCTCGAGCTCGAGCGGAACGATCTCGACGTCGAGCTCGCGCCCGCCGCGGACGACCTTCGCGGTCACGTGGCGCCCGATCATTTCGCCCGCCATCAGCCGCTGGAGGTCGTTGACGCCGTCGACCGCGACGCCGTCCACAGCGACGATCAGATCCTCGGGACGGAGCCCCGCTTGCGCGGCCGGGCTGCCGTCGACAACCTCGACGAT
>JBKPFD010000279.1:0-5586 GCA_046729155.1 Actinomycetota bacterium | reverse complement strand
CCCGCGATCATGCGCAGCAGCGTCGACTTGCCGCACCCGGACGGGCCGACCAGCACCAGGAACTCGCCGTCCGCGATCTCCAGCGAGACGTCGTCGACCGCGAAGACGTTGCCGCCGAAGACTTTGCTGACCTTCTCGAGGACGATCTCAGCCAACGCCGACGAGCTCCTTGCCGCCGACGAACACGGCCCGAATCTCGAGCCGGTCGTCGAGGATGACGACGTCCGCGTCGCCGCCCGCACGGAGGACGCCGCCGACGCGACCCGCCAGGCGCGCCGGCACGGAAGTGGCTGCCGCAACTGCGTCGGGCAACGGCGCGCCGAGGGCGTGCAGCTTGCGAATGCCGTCGGGCATCGTCGTGACGCTACCGGCCAGGACACCGTCGTCGGCGCGGCGGGCGACGCCGTCGCGCACCGCGACCTCGACGCCCCCCAACTGATAACGGCCGTCGCCGACTCCCGTGGCCGACACTGAGTCGGTGACGAGCGCGACCCTGCCCGCCGCGGCCTTCCAGACCACGGTCGCCGTCTCGTCGGCGACATGGTGCCCGTCGAGGATCACCTGGACGACGACGTTGTCGCGCGCGAGCGCTGCGCCCGCCAGGCCCGGGTCGCGGTGGGAGAACGGCGGCATCGCGTTGAAGAGGTGCGTGACGGTCCCGACGCCGCGATCGAACGCTGAAGCCGCCTCGGCCGCCGTCGCGTTCGAGTGGCCGCACGAGACGACGACGCCGCGCTCTTGCAGGGCGTCGATGAGCTCGAGCGCCCCGTCGAGCTCGGGCGCGAGCGTCATCTGCGAGATCGGCCCCGCGTCGAGCAGCCGCTCGAGCAGCGCGCGATCCGGGTCGCGCCGCGCGTCGGCCGGATGCGCGCCGAGGCGCATGGGGGAGAGGAACGGCCCCTCGAGGTGGGCGCCGATGATCCGCGGTCCGACCGGCTCCGAGGGAACGGCGCGCAACGCGGCCACCAAATCGCCTTCCGGAGCGGTGATGAAGGTCGGCTGGAACGCAGTCACGCCCGTTTCGAGCAATGCCTCGCCGGCCCGCCGGTAGCCCTCCGTATCCGCCGACGCAAAGTCGACGCCGCCGAAACCGTTCACCTGCAGGTCGACGAAGCCCGGAACGGCGATCCCGCGGCCGGAGCGCTTGCCGAGCGCGACGTCCGCGACCGTGCCGTCCGCGATCGCGATGTCGCCCGGGACGAGGACGCCCTCGACGACCGCGGCTTCGACGCCGAGCCTCACGGCTCTCCGAGGCTTCGTCGCACGTTTCCGCCAGACGCTTTGAGCCGCATCCGAGCTTCCTGCGCGCCGATACCAGCAAGCAGCGAGACGATCGCCACCTTCGCGTCGCCGCGCGCGGCCTCGAGCGCGGCGTCGGCCTCGTCGCTCGACGCGCCGGTCGCCAGCTCGACGGCCCGCCGTGCGCGCTCTCGCAGCTTCGCGTTGCTCGCGACGACGTCGATCATCAGGTTCCCGAACGTCTTGCCGAGCCGAACCATCGACACGGTCGAGATCGTGTTCAGGATCAGCTTCTGAGCCGTCCCCGCCTTCAGGCGCGTCGATCCGGCGACGACCTCGGGCCCGACGACGGCGACGATCTCGTGGTCGACGGCGCGGCCCAGCTCGGAGTCAGGCGCGCACACGACGCCGACGGACAGGGCATCGACCGCCGCGGCCGCGCTCGCAGCCCCGAGGACGTAGGGCGTGGTGCCGCTCGCCGAGATAGCGACGACAGCGTCGCCCGGGCCGACCTTGGCCGCTGTGACGGCTGCGGCGCCGGCCTCGAAATCGTCCTCGGCCGCTTCCTCGGTGACGGCGAGCGCAACGACGACCCCGGGGCGAAGGCCGAAGGTCGGCTCGCACTCGGCCGCGTCCATCATGGCGAGTCGCCCCGAGGTGCCTGCGCCCACGTAGATGAGTCGCCCGCCGCGCTCGAGCCGCGAGACGATCGCGTCGATCGTCGCTGCCAGCGGCGCCGCAGCGTCGCGCACCGCGGCCGCAACGCTCGCGTCCTCCTCGTTCATGAGCTCGACGAGCTCTCGCGTGGAGCGCAGATCGAGGTCGGCCTGCTCTTCCCTGCGACCCTCGGTGACCGGCTCGACGCGCATGTCCACGGGAGCAGCTTAGTACCAGTCGGGGCGGCTGACAAGCAATTGGTATTGACCACCTCCGATCCGGCCGGTACGATTCGCCTCAGGTGCGCGGATGACGACGACCCGGATGACGAAGCAGAGCCAAACCCGCGACCGCGTCATCGACCTGATCGAGCAGGCCGGCGTCGGCGGCGCGCTGCCGTCGGAACGTCAGCTGAGCGTCGACCTCGGCGTCTCCAGGCTCACCGTGCGGGCCGCCCTCGACGAGCTCGTGCGCGAGGGCTACCTCGTGCGGCGGCGCGGCAGCGGGACGTTCGTCCGCGAGCCGAAGATCGCCCAGGAGCTCACCATGACGTCGTTCAGCGAGGAGATGCGCCGGCGTGGGATGACCCCCGGCAGCAAGACCCTCTCGCTGGAAACGACCACGGCGGGCGCCTACCTCGGCCGCTGCCTGCACGTCTCGCCGTCGGAGCGAGTCGTCGTCGCCAAGCGGCTGCGCCTCGCCGACGGCGAATCGATGGCGATCGAGACCCTGCACGTGCCGGAGTCACTAGTGCCGGGCCTGACGCCGAAGGACCTCGACCGTGGCTCGTTCTACGAGCTGCTCGACGAGCGGTACGGCATCACGATCGTGGGCGGCACGCAGACGATCGAGCCGACGGTGACGGAGGAGGAGGAGTCGACGGCGCTCGACGTCCCGCTCCACTCGCCCGCCTTCCTCTTCGAGCGCACCACGCGCTCCGAGGCGGGCGACATCGTCGAGTTCGTGCGCTCCATCTACCGCGGTGACCGGTACCGGCTGGTCTCGGAGCTCAACCGGCGCGAGCGCTCGGGCGCAACGCCGGTCTTCATGGCACGCGACGGCGGCGGGTGACGGGGGCGGCGGTGGCCGAGCCGGCTCCGCAGCCCGAAGACGCCCCCGAGTCCCTGCTGCTCAGGGAGATCCGCGAGCAGCCAGCGGCGCTGAGCCGATTGGTCGAGCACCGTGCCGAGTACGCCGCGGTCGCGAGGCTCGCGCGCGCGCGAGACATCAAGCTCGTGCGCCTCGTCGGGCACGGATCGTCCGACAACGCCGCTTCCTACGGCGTCTACGCGTTCGGCCTGCTCCCCGGCTGGACCGCGCTGCGCGACTCGATCTCGCTCTCGGTCTACTACGGGGCGGAGACGGATCTCCGCGGCTCGTGCGTGGTCGCGCTGTCCCAGTCCGGCCAGACCCCGGACGTCGTCGAGTACGTCGAACGGGCCCGCAGCCGGGGCGCGTTCACGATCGGGATCACGAACGAGGCCGACTCGCCGCTGGCCGAGGCCGCCGACGCGGTGCTGCCGCTCGCCGCAGGCTCTGAGCAGGCGATCGCAGCGACCAAGACGTACACGGCGCAGGTCGCGGCGCTGGCGCTGCTGGCGGGGTACACCGCGGAGTTCGGCGAACGGGTGGCGGAGGGCATCGAGCAGGTGACGGAGCTCGTCGCGGAGTCGCTGCCCGGCCTCGAGCGCCGCCTGTCCGAGGTTGCGGTCGCGCTTGCCTTCGTGGGCCGGATGTTCGTCATCGGACGAGGCCTGGAGTTCGCGACCGCACGCGAGATCTCGCTCAAGCTGCTCGAGACGTGCCGCGTCGCGGCGGCGCCGCTGACGGCCACGGATCTCGCGCACGGCCCAGTCGCCGCCCTCGACGGGCTCTTCCCCATCTGGACGATCGCGCCCGACGACCCGTTGCTGCCGGCCGTGCAGGAAGCCGCGGCCCGCGCTCACGCCGTCGGCGCCACGCTGCTCGTCAGCGGGACGGCAGCGGCGGCGATCCCGGATGGCGACTACTACGTCCCCGTCCCTAAGCCGGGGCTCGCCCTGTTGGCGCCCCTGCTCTCGGTCGTGCCCGGCCAGGTCCTGTCGTGGGCGCTGGCGCAGGCGAAAGGCCTCGACCCCGATCGCCCGCATGGCCTCACCAAGGTCACGCTGGCTCGCTAGCAGGTTATGACCACTATGGATCCCGCTCGCCGTGACGAATCGCTTGATCACTCGGACCGAGCGGGCTTGACATGTAACGGTCTTGTGTGCAAGCTTCCCACCGTGACACAGTGGTACGTACCAATTTGTCAGCGGTGGAGAACGAAGACGCGGCGTCAAGCCGGCGCCGGGAGGAGGCTCCTATGAACCTACGACTGATCGCTTCCGTCGTGATCTGCGTCGGCCTCGCGCTCGTCGCGGCCACGACCGGCAAGACGTCGCCCAACACGGCGAAGGCCACGACTCTCACGGTCTGGCTCCAGGAGGACGCCCGAGACAACTGGGCGGGCGTGGTCAACGCCACCAACGCGTCGTTCGAGCGCTCTCACTCGGACGTCAACGTCAAGGTCGAGTACCAGACCTGGAACCAGCATCTCGTCAAGTTCGATGCGGCGATCGCGGGCAACAACGTCCCCGACGTGATCGAGATGGGCAACACCGAGATGACGAAGTACATGGACGCCAAGGCGTTCTACGACATCACGTCGCAGAAGGGCAGCATCCCGAACTCGCGCACGTGGCTGAAGGGGCTCGAGGACTCGGCGCGCCTGAACGGCAGGCTCTACGGCGTCCCGTACTACGCGGGCGCCCGCGCGGTCATCTACCGCAAGGACCTTTACCGGGCGGCCGGGGTCCGCAAGCTCCCGACGAGCCTAGCCGCGTACGAGGCGATCAACCGCAAGCTGATGAAGAAGTACGGCAGCGACCGCAGGTTCTCGGCGCTGTACTTCCCGGGCCAGTACTGGCTGGCCGCGATGTCGTTCGTCTACGACTACGGCGGCGCGATCGCCCGCTTCCGCAACGGCCGCTGGGTCGGCACGCTCGACTCGCCGCAGGCCGTCCGGGCGCTCACCAAGGTGAAGTCGATGGCGCGGCAGTTCTCCCGGGCTAGCAAGACCGGTGACGAGGCCAACCCGTTCCAGGCCGTCGTCTTCGGCCAGGGCAAGGTCGGCTCGATCATCGCCAACGGCTGGGAGTGGGGCCTCGCGCTCGACACGAAGAAGTACAGCTCGAAGCTGAAGGAGTCTCAGCTCGGGGCGTATCCGATGCCGAGCCACGTGAAGGGCAAGTTCATGCCGACGTTCCTCGGCGGCTCCGATCTCGCAATCCCCGCCCAGAGCAACAGCAAGAGCCTTGCGCTCGACTGGATCAAGGCCTTCACGAGCAACTCGATGATGACGCAGCTCGCGACCGACGGGAAAGTGATCCCGAACACGACGTCTCTCCTCCGCCTCCACAACAACAACCCCTCCCTCGCCCCGTTCGCGAGGGCGTCGCAGGCGAGCTGGTTCGTTCCGACGGCGAAGAACTGGGTGAACGTCGAGAACTCCCGCGTGATCAGGACGATGCTCGTGCGGATCATCAGCGGCAGGCACAGCGTGAAGAGCGAAGCGCAGAAGGCCAGCCGGCAGATCACTTCGATTCTGAACGCAAGCTCTTGACCCCGGCGGGGGGGGGGGGGGCGGCACCCCACACAGCGGGGGGAGGCCCC